>JBDLUG010000155.1:0-3069 GCA_039805405.1 Bacteroidota bacterium | reverse complement strand
AGGCTGACCGCCAACTGGCCTACGATGCCAACGAAACCAACCAGAGGCTGCGCCTCGAACGCCGGCAGTCCATGGGCCTCGGAACCTTGAGCTTCGGCGCAAGTCTCGAGCGACGCGCCTACCACTTAGATCTTTGGAACGTGCGCTGGACCGGTTCCGCCATTGATACCGTCGCACTCGCAGACACCACCGCCTACGGAACCGCCGCCGCCTTTGCCACCTGGGAGCAGCCACTCGGCCCAAGGGCAACAGCAACCTTCGGGTTCCGTGCTGATGCCGCAAGCATTTCGGCATCCACTGCGAACCCGCTCAACAACCTTTCACCACGGCTCGCACTTCGCTACCTTTTGAGCGAGCACTGGACCGCCAATGCCAATGTCGGGCAGTACAGCCAGCTTCCGCCCGCAATCATTCAGGCCGCCAACACTGCACAGGGTCGCCGCGAAGACCTCGCGAGCGCACTCGTGCGCCAGGCGGCAGCGGGCGTGGAGTACCAAAACGGCAAGACCTACCGCGTGAGCATTGAGGGCTACTACAAAGGCTACCAGCGCTACCCATTTTTGCTGCAGGACCAAATCAGCTATGCCAACGCCATCGGAGCCTACGTGGCCGTCGGCGACCAAGCTTCAACTCCGACCAGCGAAGGCCGCGCCTACGGACTCGAGGTCTTTTTGCAGCAAAAACTCAAAGGAACCTACTGGTGGATGGCCTCCTACCACTACGGCAAGGCTGAATTCCAAACCGCGTCGGGGACATGGGCTCCCTCGGTCTGGGACAGCCGCCACAGCGGCTCGGTAACTGCCGGCCGCGTATGGGGCAAGGGCTGGCAGGCGGGCATCAAGGCACGTTATTCAAGCGGAACCCCGTTCACGCCCTTCGACGAGGCTACCTCGGCCGTTCAGGCCAATTGGGACCTCTTGCAACGGGGTGTGTTTGACTATCGGAACGTGAACAATCAACGCCTTCCAGGTTTTAGCCAAATCGACGTTCGCATTGATAAGGTAATTGCCCGCAAAAACCACAGCATTACGTGGTACCTCGACCTGCAAAACTTGGGGTCCAACGACTTTCCGCTCATGCCCTACCTCACGGTACAGCGCGATCCAGCAAGCAAGCAGCCCTTAGTCGACCCCAACGACCCCTCGCGCTATGCGATGCAGTTGCTGCGCAGTGATACGGGCCGAACGCTTCCGACGATCGGATTTATCCTAGAACTTTAGTCCTCGCGGAACGGCGACCGAAGCTCGTAGCTCGGCAGTCGGTGAAACCAGCGCACGTAGCCTTGGACCAGCCAGCGCATCCAACGGCAGTTGGCCATAAATACATAGCTGTTGTCCACGGGCTTTGCTCCTAACGTACTCTTGATCTCGGTAGCAGTGCGGCCCATATTCACGCGCTTTACCCCAAGTTCAATTCCGAGGGCAACCACGTCCATCATGCTCCGCTGGTAAAACTGTGCTTCGCGAGCAAATTCGGGCTCAAAACCCATGTGCAGCGCATACAACGCATCGCCCTCGTGAAGTGCGGTAATGAATCCTACCCAAGCGCCTTGGCTTCGGTAACCCAGTACATGAAAATCAGGACCGTACACACGTTTAAACGTTGCAAGCAGCTCGCGCAAGTCTTCGGGAAGCGCCACCACCTTATCAGCAAGCGTCTTTCCGAGCAGTTCTCCAGCCCAATCGAGCCACTCGGCGTCGGGCCAGTCGGTGCACGCACACTGCTCGCAGTGGGCCGAAAGCGTCAGTGCACGCTTCGCTCGCGTCCGGTACTTCGTCTTCATCGCGGCGAGGTAGTCGTCCATCGTGTTCCAGGCGGAATCCAATTCAAGCACCATAAATGGCTCAGCTGAAACTGTCACCGCATCCTTCACCTCTGGGTGACCCAGCACATTGACCGCCACCGCTGAATAGCCCTTTGGCCAAATGGGGACTTGCTCAACTCCTCGAGCGTGGTCGAGTTCCGGAAGCAGTAACCCCGGCGCTCCCGCGTGCCCGACGGTCCGAACGCCACCCTTATCGAGCAGCAGGGACGCCATCTTGAGCAGCACTCGGTGCACGTACTTGCCCGTCGGATGGTGCAAGGCCACAAACGAATGGGGAACAGACTGGGTATTTACCCGAAGCATCCCCGCGTAGCCAGGTAGTTGCTGAATAAGCTGAGTGCGGCGCATCCCTTCGGTAACGGCGCGCCGTGGCAATGGTTCGCTCACTTCCAAAGCTCGAGGTCAATGGACTCAGGAAAGCTCCTTGCCAACTCGCGGTTCGACGCCGCAAATTCTGCCTTGAGTGCAACGGTCTGAGCCTTCAATTCCGCCGAAGCCTTTGGCCGGCCGGCTCCGTTCAGCTTCAGATAAATGGGCAACAGCGCATCTTGCACCGCCAGCGGAATCATTGACTGGAGCCTTAGTCCGAGTCTGTGCAGCCGCTTACTGCGTATGGCCACGGTCTCGTTGCGCACGGCAAAGTCAAAATCGTCGTAGAAGCCCGGATCAATTCCGAGCTGAGCCGCCAAGGACTTCATGGCGCTGCGCGGATCGCGCATCACCTTTTCGAATTGCCAAATAATCAGGTGATCCCGGCCAAGATTGGCCTCCCACTCAGCCAGGTACCGCATGTAGTAGCCGTGGTTTAAAATATGCGCGCCCTTGAGGTAGTCCGAGAACGTTGCGCTGATGCGCTTCGTTCGGTGGAGCTCAAATAAATACTGACTCTGTGTGCGGGCCGCAGGTTCGCGAAGCACGAACAGCACCAGGGGCTTTTCAGGCAAACGCGAGAGGCCAGTCCACGCCTCTGAATAGTAGATGTACGGAGCCGTTGCTTCAAAACGAACCTTGGCCCCCGCCGTGTGGGCAAAGAGTGATGCATACGCCTCAGGACCGTGCTGAATGTGGTTGCAGCGCGTATTAAAACGGTTGACATCCGGAGCCCAAAAAAAGGTCTCTTTCTCGCGACTCGCCGCCACTTCAGGGTGAGCTGCCAACCAGAAGTAGAGGCTACTGGTTCCGCACTTCGGAGCGCCAGCGACTACAAGGTTGGGATACAGGGTGGGCACGGCGCAAAGGTAACC
>JBDLUG010000154.1:0-3071 GCA_039805405.1 Bacteroidota bacterium | reverse complement strand
GCCCACGAGGTGGGCAGCTTGAGCTGCAAGCCCCCAAAGGAGCAGCAGCGCTACGGTAAGCGTACGCAGTCGGACCATGGCAGGGTATACATTCCCTTTTGTGAAAAATACGCCAAATCTTCGGGGTTGGGGCAGATGGCAAGGGCAAAGTCCCCTCCCCATGCGCCTAAGCTCTTCAGCGTTGCGGGAGCGTCGGGGAATCGATCCTGCACTCGGGGGGTGGCTATCCATTCCGCGGTGCGCGCTTCGAGCTCTTCAGCGGTCGCTGCCCACTCTTCTGCCGTCTGGCCTGCTGCGAGTTTGCGGCTGAGGCGGCTAATGGCATCAATTTCTTCGCGAAGCGGCGCGCGCCTGGTTTTGGCCACCTCGACCTGGCTGTCCTGCTTTGCTCCGAGGTAGACGAGTCCAAAATGGTCCGTGGGCCAGTTGCGTGACGCGACGGTGCGCCATTCGGCGGAATTTTCGCCCGACTTGCGGTACATGATCGGCCCGTGTGCTCGGGCACTCGCCACATCGAATCCCGACCCTCGGGACGTGGCAAAGTGGAGCGCCATGGCGTCTACGCCGGTCCACTGCGCGATTAAGTCCGTGAGTGTTGACGACGACCCCCATCCCCAGCTTCGCTCAAACTCAAGGCGGGTGGTCACGTGCCCGGTAACTGGCACGATTCCGCCCAAATCTCTGGCCGCTTCGAGCAACTTCGCGAGGTGCACGTCGGTTAAGGCCTCGGTGTCGAGCCACGTGTCTCCGTGGACGTCTATGGCCGTCCAGTGCAGCGGTCGGTCGGTATTTTGAAATTCAAGGGACTGACCCTTTTGGGTCGGAACCGCAAGCGATTCCGCGCCGTGGAGCACCCAGTATTCGCCGCTCAGCAGCAGCTTACCTGCACTCCACCATCGGCTCATCGCGCGACGCCTTCTGCGGCCGGAACCGGGATTCCGCGCTTCGTGCAAAATGCAGCCACCACTTCGGCATGGTGCGGAACCTTGTCGGCAAAAAAGGCCGTCAATTCTGCTTTTTCGGCATCAGTGGCTTCAAGCTGATTGAGGATGTTGAGCAGGTGCATCTTCATGTGCCCCTTCTGAATTCCCGTAGTCGTCAGTGCGCGGAGCGCCGCAAAATTCTGCGCCAAACCCGAGGCGGCGATGATGCCCATGAGCTCTTCGGCACCGGGATTTCCGAGGGACTCGAGTGCCAGCTGTACCAGGGGGTGCAGCTTGGTAAGTCCACCCACGGTTCCGAGTGAAAGCGGAACCTCGATCCAAAAACGGAACTCGCCGTGGTCCACCGAACAGTGCGTAAGCGAGCGGTACTGGCCGTCGCGCGAGGCGTAGGTATGGCAGGCCGCTTCCACCGCCCTGAAGTCGTTTCCGGTGGCAAGCACGACGGCGTCAATTCCGTTCATGATTCCCTTGTTGTGCGTGGCCGCACGGTAGGGCTCTACCTCAGCAATGCGCACGGCACGCTGAAACTTGCGGGCAAACTCGTGTACGTCAACGCCAGAGCCGTCGTCTAAATCTTCGAGTGCGCATCGAACTTCAGAGCGCACGATGCATTCGGGCGTGTAGTTGCTCAGAATGCACATCACCACTTCCAGATCGCCACTGGCGGTTCCCGCGTCGGTGGCTGCTTCGAGTCGAAGCACCTTAGCCATCTCTTCGAGGCAGGAATTGATGAAGTTAGCCCCCATCGAATCGCGGGTTTCAAAGCGCACTTCGAGCTGAAAGTAGTCGTCCATGGCCGACCGTCGGTCTTTGAGCTCTATGCTCAAGATGCCTCCACCGCGTGCCCGCATGTTTGCGGTTATGACCTCTGTTGCGGCCAATAGTTCGGGCTGAATGCGCGCGACCAAACGGGTAAGGGCCGAAGCGTCGCCGGTAAACGTGAAGTGAATGTGACCAATCTTCGTCGTGGACAAGACGGTTGACGTGAAGCCTCCGCGGTCCATCCAAAATTGGGCGGATTTTGCCGCCGCAGCGACCACTGAACTTTCTTCGATGGCCATCGGGACCGTGTACACCTGGCCGTTGATTAAAAAGTTGGGAGCGACCCCCAGCGGAAGGAAGTAGTTGGCTACCGTGTTTTCAATGAACTCATCGTGGCGCTTTTGAACGCTTTCGTCAGAGTGGTTGTACGAAGCGATAAGGGCCTGACCCTGCTCGGGGTTACTCAAGTGCTGTTCTGTCAGCCAGGTGATTTTGGCGGACTTACTCAACTTTGAAAAGCCACGAATTTGGAGGTTGCTGCGCTTCATGTCTAAGGTTTAATGCAAAAGTAACCGCTTATCGCCCGAGAGGTTCAACAAAACGCCAAATTCCTGCTCCAGCCAAGTAGGCAAGGGCGTCTAAAGGGTCCGCGGTGAACCGGGCATCAAAATTGGGAATCCACACTTCAAAAGCGACAGAAAGTGCTACAGTAAAGATGGCAACCGCCCACCAGGGCAGTACAAAATCAGGTTGAAGCCTTCGTGCCAGCGTGCTCGGCACCCCTAAGGCTACCGGAACCGTGCACAAGGGATCCAGATACGAATCCGCCCACGTTAGGTGAATGCCTGCTGCAATGAGCGCCTGATGCACCACGAATGCGCCCAGGGCTATAAGTACGAGCGGATTTATACCGCCACCCAGTAGGCCATCCAGGCGATGGCGCCACCCACGGCGAGCACCATCCAATTGAGTGCCTTTCCGGTGTTGATGATGCTTCGCTTCCACGTGGGAATCTTGGGGTCGGTGTTCCATTCCATAGCAGGCATTTCAAATGCTTTAAATCGCTCCGGATTGCCTTGGTTGGCAAAGGTGCTGTGTACGTCGCGCGCAGTGCCGCAGGAGGTGCAGCTGTTAGGGTCCTCGCCCCAATCGCCGCAGTGGGTGCATTTTAGCTGGGTAGCCATGCCACAAAGTTACGCCAGACCCATCACGAAGACATAAAAAAAGCCCCCCAGAACACTGAGGGGCTTTGCGATTTTGGTGGTTCGGGGCGGAATCGAACCGTCGACACATGGATTTTCAGTCCATTGCTCTACCAACTGAGCTACCGAACCAAAATCGGGAGCGCAAAGGTAATGCGCAAAT
>JBDLUG010000153.1:0-3203 GCA_039805405.1 Bacteroidota bacterium | reverse complement strand
AACCCCGCCATCACGAGCGACCACTACCAGCGCATGGTTCCGTTTGCTGAGGTGTTCCCCAACATCACCCTCGACCCGAGTCAGGCGCGCAACATCAACACCTTTGATTTGCAGTTTGATCCCACTGAGCGCGGTCCGTACAACTACGACGTCCAGGGACTGAACGGAATTTCTGCGGGTCTGAATCCCGACGGAAGCCTTAAAGATCCGCGCAGCCGTTGGGGCGGAATCATGCGCCAGCTCACTATCAACAACTTTGAGGAGCAGAACATCGAGTTCGTCCAGTTCTGGGTGATGGACCCCTTCTTGGACAACCCCAGTGCGCCGGGCGGTGACGTGTACCTGCACCTTGGCAACGTATCTGAGGACATCCTCAAGGACGGAATGCAGTCGTTTGAGCACGGACTGCCTTCGGACGGATCGCGGACTGATGTGGATTCTTCAGTTTGGGGCTACGCCTCTCGCTACCAGCCCGTGGTTGATGCCTTTGACAACAGCGAGGCCTCGCGTCCCAACCAGGATGTCGGTCTCGACGGACTCCGCGACGACGACGAGCGCCGTTGGCTCGGCCCCGGATCGCAAACCTACCTCGACCGCTTGCAGGCTGCGTTTGGTCCAGGAAGCCCGGTCTACACTGCCGCACAGATTGACCCCGCCGCCGACAACTTCGTCTTTTACCGCGGAACCAACCAGGACCAAGCCGACGCAAACATCATTGAGCGCTACCGCTACTTCAACAACCCCGACGGCAACTCGCGCACCGACCTGATCGACGGCCAGCCGGCCATGAGCACCAACATGCCCGACAAAGAGGACGTCAACCGAGACGCCACCCTCAACCGAAGCGAGCAGTACTTCAGCTACCGCATCTCAATGCGTCCCGAGGACTTCGTGGTCGGCCAGAACTACATCGCCGACATCTACGAGACGACCACCGACTTACTGCCCGACCAAACCCGAAAGCCGGTGCGGTGGATTCAGTTCAAGATTCCGGTATTTGAACCCGACCAAAAGGTGAATGGCGCCCAAGACTTTAGGTCGGTGCGCTTTGCCCGCTGGATCTTGCGCGACTGGCAGCAGCCCGTGGTACTCCGCATGGCCCGATTGGACCTCGTGCGCGGAGAATGGCGGCGCTACCGATTCAGCCTCGACGCGGCGCGCGAGATGATTCCCGTGGACGAATCCGACGAAACCTCGTTTACCGTCAACGCCGTGAACCTTGAAGAGAACGGCGGCCGGGTTCCTGTGGCCTACGTGATGCCTCCCGGGATCCGCCGTCAAGTACTGCTCGGCAACACCTCAATCCTGCAGCAGAACGAGCAGTCGCTGAGTCTGCGCACCTGCGGGCTCCGCGACGGAGACGGACGCGCCGTCTTCAAGAACACGAGCGTCGACATGCGAATGAACAAGCGCGTGAAAATGTTTGTGCACGCGGAAGCGGGTGACAACCCCAATGGCTTGAACGACGGGGACTTGCGTCTTTTTGTGCGCTTCGGAAACGACTACAGTCAGAACTATTACGAATACGAAATGCCACTCACCGTAACGCCGTGGGCGAGCACTGCAGAAGATGTGGTATGGCCCGCGGCCAACGATGTCGACATCGAGTTCGCAATCTGGACGGCGCTCAAGCTTGAACGCGATGCCGCCATGCGCACCAATCCCAACATCACCCCCGCAATGCCCTACGAGCGGATTGATGGCGACCGGGTATACCGTGTAGTGGGTACGCCCAACCTCGGGTGGGTCCGCACGATGATGGTGGGTGTTCGCAACCCGCGCCGCTCCTCGTCCAACCCGACGGACGACGGCTTGAACAAATGTGCGGAGGTGTGGATCAACGAGCTCCGCATGACCGACTTTGACAACCGCGGAGGTGTGGCGGGCATTGCGCGCGGAACCGCCAAACTAGCCGACCTCGGCCAAGTCGCGCTGAGTGGCGGCTTCTCGACCCCTGGATTTGGGGGAATCGATATGGCGCCGAACGAGCGCAATAAGTTCAGTTCGGTCAACTACGACATGCAGACCAACGTGGACCTGCACCGCTTTTTACCGGGGAACAGCCGACTCCGCCTCCCGATGTTCGTCACCCACGCTCAGGACTGGAAGACCCCCATGTTCAATCCCTACAGTCCCGATATCGAAATGGGCAAGGCGATTGACAACCTTCCTGGCGCTCAGGCCAAGGATTCGCTGCGGACCATGGTCAGCGACTTCATGCAGCGCCGTGCCGTCGCGTTCACCAATGTCCGACTTGACCGCACGTCAAGTGGCGGATCCGCCGGGGGACGCGGCCCAGCGATCGGTCCGCCGGGAATGGGAGATTCCGAATCAAAGTCAGCAGCCCAAGGCCTCAATGCCGGCGAAGGCAGCGCTAAGCTCCCCAAAAGGCCAATGCCGTGGGACGTCGAAAACCTCAGTGCCACGTACGCCTTTAATGAAGTACTGCGTCGCGACGCCAACACACTTCAGGACCTCAGGGTCGAGAACCGCGGAAGCCTTGCCTACGCCTACCAAACGAATCCGATTAATATTCAGCCATTTAAAAAGCTGAAGCCGAAGAGCCTCGCCTTGATTCGCGACGCCAACCTCAATCTTACGCCTTCGCGTGTAAGCATCCGGGCTGACGTCCTTCGAAGCCAGCAGACCATGCAGATGCGCAATGTGGATAATCCTAAGTTTCAGCTGCCGATCACGTACAGCAAGAACTTCACGATGGACCGCAACTACAACGTCATTTGGGATCCGACTAAAATGTGGAAGCTCGACTACACCTCGCGCATTCGACTGCGCTTTGACGAGCTCCCGGGCCCCAATTCCGAGGACAGTGTGCGGAATTTCTTGAACGAAAACCTTCGCGAAGGCGGTCGTCCCATCGAATACCACCACACCATCAACACCACGTGGGCGATTCCCATTAATAAGCTCCCGCTGATGGGATTTTTGCAAACTCAGGTTCGCTACACTGCGGACTTGGATTGGAAGACCAACTCGCTCTGGGCGAGTCGTCCGGGCTTGGATTCGCTGAATTTCGGAAACACGGTCGAGTCCAGCGGCAAGTGGAATGCCTCAGCCAACGCAAACATGGCCACGCTGTACAATCTGATTCCGGGGTACAGCAAGCTTAAAAAGCCCGCCCGTGGGGCGACAGCCCGAGGCGGAAAAGGTCCTGCTCAAGCCGCCGGGGCGAAGGCGAATACCGA
>JBDLUG010000152.1:0-3242 GCA_039805405.1 Bacteroidota bacterium | reverse complement strand
ATTAGCCCTAGCTCACTGCTGGTTCGCGTGAAGTCGGGCAGTATGACCAACAGCGAGTACTTGATGCTGCTTCAAAAGTCCATTCGCGACGAGTTTGAGCACAACCTCAGCCAGCAGATCTATGTCTCTGACGACGTGTGGGAATACGTGGTGACGGCCAAGTCGGCCATGGTGTCGCTGCTGAATACGGTTTCGGCCCAGCTCGAGCCGGGCGCTACGGGCGCGGATTTTTCACGTGCGCTGCTCAATGCAGCCATGGACATGAAGCAGCTGCCCACTCAAGCGGCACTCAAGCACCTCAAGGCCGAGGTCGCCGAAGAATTTTAAGAGTTGAACGCGCTTCGGAGCGCGCTCAGAGCGGTGTGGCCCTGGCGAAAGGCCTGGTGGGCCTTTTCGTAGGCACCCGCAGCGTCCGGGTGCTTGAGCGCCCATTCTACGGCGAATTGGGGCCAGGTATGGGCCCATTCATGTTCGCGTTGGTCGGCGCGCCGGGCGTCAAAGGACCCAGTTCCGCGCACCCACCGCTCGTAGCGGTCCAGCGCTTCGTCGAGTTCGTCGAGGCCGCGGTGCTCGGTGGCACTCACCTGGACGACCGGCACGTTCCACCCGTCGTCGCGGCGAAACCACTTTAAGCTTTCGCGCAACTGGATCGCGGCCCGCTGGCCTGCTTCGGCAAAGGAACCGTCGCATTTGTTGACCGCAATGAGGTCGGCGCGCTCCATGATTCCGCGCTTGATACCCTGCACGTCGTCGCCTGAGTTCGGGAGCGCCACAAGAAGCAGCCCGTCGACGTAGTGCACGGCATCGGTTTCGTTTTGGCCCACGCCTACGGTTTCGAGTACGATACGGGTATAGCCTGCGTGCTCGAGCAGCTGGATGGCCGCTCGCGTCGAGGCCGCCACGCCGCCCAGTTGGCCACCGCTGGCGACGGGGCGAATGAAGGCGTTCGGATGCTTGCTGAGCTGGTCCATTCGGGTTTTGTCGCCCAAAATGCTTCCGCGGTGCAGGCTGCTCGAGGGGTCGACGGCGAGCACCGCGACTTTTTGTCCGGAACCGGCCCAGCGGACGCCCATCGCCTCTGTCAGCGTGCTTTTGCCGGCCCCGGGGTTGCCCGTGATTCCGAGGCGAAAGCTGCCCTGAGGGGCGGCGCCTAGAGCTGCAAAGAGTGCGGCCGCGCGTTCTGCGTCTGAAGGCAGGTTGCTTTCGACCAAGCTAAGCGCCCGACCGAGGTAGGCTCGATCAGCCCGGCGAATGCCGTCAGCCCATTCTTCGGGAGTCCAGCTTGGGCCGTTCATCGCGTCAGCTCAGGGATTTGTGCAGGAGTTCGCGGGCTGAGGTGACCACGGGGGTTCCGGGGCCAAAGACCGCCACGGCGCCTGCGTGAAAGAGCGCGTCGTAGTCCTGGCGCGGAATCACGCCTCCGACCACCACCTGAATGTCGGGCCGACCCATTGCCGACAACGCCGCGACGAGCTGCGGAACCAGTGTTTTGTGCCCCGCCGCCAGCGAGCTCACGCCCACCCAGTGCACGTCGTTTTCGACGGCCTGCTGGGCCACTTCTTCGGGGGTTTGAAAGAGGGGACCAAGGTCAATGTCAAAGCCGAGGTCGGCGAATCCGGTGGCAATGACTTTGGCGCCTCGGTCGTGCCCATCCTGGCCCATTTTGGCGACGAGCAGGCGCGGACGGCGTCCGTAGCGCGCGGCAAATTCGTCAGCTAGGGCGCGGACTTCGGCCAGTTGGCCGTCTTGGGCGGATTCGCGGGCGTAGACTCCGTGGACCATGTTGAGTTGGGCTTGGTAGCGGCCAAAGGCGCGTTCGAGGGCATCTGAGATTTCACCTAAGGTAGCGCGAACTCTCGCTGCCTGTACGCTGAGGTCGAGCAGGTTGCCCTCACCGGTTCGGGCAGCCGTTTCAAGTGCTTCAAGCGCTTGAGCAACGGCCTCTGGGTTGCGGGCGGCCTTGAGCGCGGCCAGGCGCTCCACTTGGCTTGCGAGGACGGCGCGGTTGTCGACCTCGAGAATTTCGAGTTCGGTGTCGTCTTCGGCTTTGAAGGCGTTGACGCCCACCAAAACGTCTTGAACGGAATCCAGCCGCGCCTGCTTTGCAGCCGCGGCTTCTTCGATGCGCAGTTTGGGCAGCCCCGCTTCGATGGCTTTGGTCATTCCGCCCAAGGCCTCAACTTCTTGGATCAGGGCCCAGGCGCGGTCCATCAGTTCGGCGGTGCGCTGCTCGACGGCGATGCTTCCACCCAAGGGGTCGACAAACCGGGTGATTCCGGTGCGCTGCTGAATGCGAATTTGGGTTTCGCGCGCAATTCGCGCCGAGTAGTCGGTGGGCAATGCGATGGCCTCGTCGAGCGCGTTGGTGTGCAGGGACTGGGTTCCGCCCAAAGCCGCCGCCATCGCCTCAATCGCGGTGCGGGTGACGTTGTTGAAGGGAAGCTGCTCGGTCAAGCTCCAGCCCGAGGTCTGGCAGTGGGTGCGCAGGGCGCGGCTCTTGACATTTTTGGGCTCAAACGAAGCCACAATTCGGTCCCACAGGGCACGGCCGGCGCGGAGTTTGGCAACTTCGGTGACAAAGTCCATTCCGATGGCCCAAAAAAAGCTGAGGCGCGGAGCAAAATCGTCGATGTCGAGGCCCGAAGCGAGTCCGGTGCGCAGGTACTCAAGGCCGTCGGCCAGCGTGTAGGCGAGCTCGATTTCGGCTGAGGCCCCCGCCTCGTGCATGTGGTATCCCGAGATCGAAATGCTGTTGAACTTGGGCATCCGCCGGCTGGTGTAGCCAAAAATATCGGCAATGATGCGCAGGCTTGGTGAAGGAGGGTAGATGTAGGTGTTGCGCACCATGAACTCCTTGAGGATGTCGTTTTGGATGGTGCCCTGCAGCGCTTCGGGCGCCACGCCCTGTTCTTCGGCAGCGACAATGTAGAAGGCCAGCACGGGCAACACCGCGCCGTTCATAGTCATCGACACCGACATTTCGCCGAGCGGAATTCCGTCAAACAGCAACTTCATGTCTTCGACGCTGTCGATGGCCACGCCCGCTTTGCCGACGTCGCCCTGTACGCGAGGATGGTCGCTGTCGTAGCCGCGGTGGGTCGCCAAGTCAAAGGCAACGCTCAATCCTTTTTGGCCTGCGGCGAGGTTGCGGCGGTAAAACGCGTTACTGGCTTCAGCCGTGCTAAATCCGGCGTACTGCCTGATGGTCCACGGCCGCTGGGTGTACATCGACGCATAGGGTC
>JBDLUG010000151.1:0-3246 GCA_039805405.1 Bacteroidota bacterium | reverse complement strand
AAAAGCCCCGCCAAACGGCAGGGCTTCGCAGTGTTTAGAATGAGTTCTTACTTGAGAATCTCTTCGATCCACACGTCAAATACGAGTGTGGCGTTGGGAGGAATAACTCCGCCAGCACCTGCTTCACCGTAGCCCAACGCGGGGGGAATGATGAGCTTGGCGTGGCTGCCCTTCTTGAGGCCGATCAGGCCCTGCTGCCAGCCCTTGATCACGCGGCCTTGGTTGCCACACGTCACGGGGAAGCCCTGGTAGGGCTCACGCTGGGGGTTGTATTGGCCCCATGCCTTAGCTACTTCTTTAACGCTCGTATCAAACGGCTTGCCGCTGTTGAGGTAGCCTGCATAGTGCACCAAAGCCTGCTCTCCGTCAACCATGGGCTCGCCCTCACCTTCAGTTACGACAAGCACTTTCAGGCCTTCGGCACGGTTCTCGGCCTTGGCGATCCACTCGGCGTACTTCTTCTCGAACTCGGCAGAATTCACAGTTCCGTTGGTGAACCAGGTGAATTCGGCGGCGCGTGCTGCGCCTTTGGCTTCTGCTTCAGCGGCCTCTTTGGCGGCTTTTGCCTCAGCTCCCGCAAGACCTTCGGTAAAGACCTTAGGCGCGTCAAAGTCCTTAGCTGCCTTGCCCTGGCGAATAATCTTCACCTTCAAGGTGATGGGCGTTTTGGGCACGTCGCGCGGATCGCGCTCGACATTGGCAATCTCGGTTACCTTCTCGAGGCCCGCGATCACCTTGCCAAAGATGCTGTGGCGGTCGTCCAACCAGTTGGTCGCGACTTCGGTAATGAAAAACTGTGATCCGTTGGTGCCGGGACCACTGTTGGCCATCGACAAGATGCCTGGGCCGTTGTGGCGAAGGCTCGGATGGAATTCGTCGGGGAACTGGTACCCTGGACCGCCGGTTCCGCGGCCGTCGGGATCGCCACCCTGAATCATGAACTGGGGGATCACGCGGTGAAAAATGAGTCCGTCAAAGAAGGGCTCGCCCTTTTTAACGGTCACTTTGGGGTGGTTACCCTCGGCCAACGCCACGAAGTTGGCGACCGTAATCGGAGCCTTTTCCATTTCAAGTTGAATGAGGATGTCGCCCTTGCTGGTCTCAAAAAGGGCGTAGAGGCCGTCACCGACCTTGATTTCTTGGTTGTTCACGCGAATATCTGGTGTTGCGCCGCAGGCCACTGCAAGCAGCGCCGAAGCGGCAAGAAGCGAAGGTTTAATCATAGCACGCGAAGGTAATAAACAAGTGGGCTCATTGGCGGAACTTCGCCCTCGCCCGCCAATCCGTGCCCAAGGTGGGCCGGAAGCAGCAGCACCACACTGTCGCCATGCCGAGCACGCTGAAGTGCGTACTGAAGGCCCCATACTGCGGTCGGGTCGCGAAGCACGCGCACCTCCTGCTCACCTTCTTGGTACAGGTCACCACGCAAGCCCGTCAGTCGGTAGCGAATGGTGACGAGTTCTTTGTCTTGGACGGCGGAACCGCTCCCCTGCTCGACACGGTATTCGTGCGCGCCAGAACCCGCCGGCTGAAAGGCCCAGCCCGTAGAGTCGATAAATTCGGTGATGAAGCCCCGCTCTTGCTCGAGCGCCGCGCGGTTTTGCTCAATGAGCCGCTCTTGTACCTCGGCAGAGGTGAGCTGTGAACTCGACTGGGGCTCTTCGGGCCGCTGGCACGAGGCCGTCACGAGGCCAAGCACAAGCATAGAGTAACCGATTAAGCGAGCCATTCCATAAGTTTTTGTGTGAGTTCTGCCTTGAGCTCGGCGAGGCCGAGCGGTGAGGCTCCGCCCGCGGCATTTCGGTGGCCGCCACCGCTGTAGTGGCTGCGCGCAAATTCGTTGACGTCGCGGTCGCCGGTGCTGCGAAAGGACATTTTCACGAGGCCAGCCGCGTCTTCGCGAAGTAGGACGCTCACTTCGACCCCGTCCACCGACAGGCCCCAGTTGACCAAGCCCTCGCTGTCGCCGGCCACGTAACCTGCAGACTCGAGGTCGGCCAGGCCAAGGGATAGGATGGCGGCACGCCCGCCTGCGAGCAGTTCGGCGCTCTGAAGGCCGTGACCAAACGTGTGCAAACGGCTCAGCGGATTGGCGTCGTACAGGCGGGTGTGAATGGCGTGCGGCTGGGCCCCAACCTCAATGAGGCGTGCGGCCGTTGCCATGGTCTGTGCGGTCGTCGACGGGAACCGAAACGAGCCAGTGTCGGTGATCATTCCCATCAAAAGGTTTTCGGCGCAGGCCACATCGACCTTGCCCCAGCCGTCGTCGGCCGTGATGAGGTCGGCAATCATCTCTGAGGTCGAGCCTTTGGCAGTATTGCTGTACGCGTCGGCAAAAAGTCCGTCGGGCTGCTGGTGATGGTCGACCAGTACTTGGCGACCAGCGAATTCGCGCACCATGGGCTCGAGGGCGGAACCCACCCGCGACGGCGTATTGTAGTCGAGGGCAAAGTGAAGTTCTGCCCGGCGAAACACCTCGGCGGCCTCGTCGGGACGCTCCTCGGCCACCGTCACAAACGCTGCGGTGTAGCCGGGACTGGATTGGATCGGCTTGGACGGTGCGTTCGGAAGCACGACCCGAACCTGATGCCCCGAAGCCCTGAGGTAGTGGGCCCAACCCAGCGCAGAACCGATGGCGTCGCCGTCTGGGTTCCAGTGCGTGGTGATGAGGATTTGGTGGGTTCGCAGCCGAAGGGCCTGCAGTACGTCATGGATCATGCGGTAAATTTCGTACTTTTGCAGCCGATTTTACGACCTCAATTTCAACTTATCATGAGCGCTACGAACCGCACATTTACGATGATCAAGCCCGACGCGGTGGCCAACGGCCACATCGGTGCCATTCTCAACCACATTAACAAGGCTGGATTCCGCATCGTAGCCATGAAGTTGACCCGCCTGAGCGTGGCCGAGGCTTCTGAGTTCTACGGCGTGCACAGCGAGCGTTCGTTCTTTGGCGAGCTCGTCGAGTACATGACCAGCGGCCCGATTGTAGCCGCCATTCTTGAAAAGGACAATGCCGTGGCTGACTTTCGCACGGTAATCGGTGCTACGGATCCCGCCAAAGCTGACGAGGGTACCATTCGCCGCCTGTACGCCCAGTCCATTGCCGCCAACGCCGTGCACGGCAGCGACAGCGACGAGAACGCAGCCATCGAAGGCGCGTTTTTCTTCAGCGGCCGCGAGCAGTTTTAAGCTCGTTTAAAAAAGTAAAATCCGGTTATATCCGGATTTTGTGTGAAATCC
>JBDLUG010000150.1:0-3263 GCA_039805405.1 Bacteroidota bacterium | reverse complement strand
TGAAGTTCGTGGCCAACAAGCGCCTGATCGACGTCGACCACGTGGAATTCGCCAACATTGAAGAGGCCCAAATCAGCCCGCTTGCCGCGGCGCTGTTCAATTTTCCGTTCGTCAAGAACGTGTTCATTTCGACCAATTTTATCGCGGTCGAGAAGTTCAACGTGGTCGAGTGGGACGCCGTGACCCAAGAGCTTCGCCAGTTCATCCTGGCTCATATTCAAGAGGGCAAGGCGGTGCTGACCGCGGTTCCGCCCCAGAAAAAAGCCGAAGTGTCGGGCGATGAGGCAGACGCCCCTGCCTATGCCGAAGACGGCATCGAGTCCCGCATTATCGAAATCCTCGAGGAATACGTGAAGCCTGCAGTCGCACAAGACGGAGGCAACATCGTGTTCGCGGGGTACGAGAACAAAATAGTGAAGGTGCAACTCCAGGGCGCCTGCGCGGGCTGTCCGTCGAGCACGCTCACGCTGCAGCAGGGCATTAAGAATATTCTGCAGCGTATGCTTCCGACGCTGGTCGACGACGTCGTTCCGGCGTAAATTCGGGCATGGAAGCCTTGATTTTGCCCGTGCGCGGGCTGCATCCCCAGATTCCCGAGTCGACCTTTTTGGCGCCCAACTGCACGGTGGTGGGCGACGTTTCGATGGGCGAGGGCTGCTCCATTTGGTTTAATGCGGTGGTGCGCGGCGACGTCAACTTCATTCGCATTGGCAACGAGGTCAACATTCAAGACGGGGCCGTTATTCACGGAACCTACCAAAAGCACGGAACCACCATCGGCAACCAAGTGAGCATCGGCCACGGTGCGACGGTTCACGGATGCACGCTGCACGACCGAGTATTAATCGGAATGGGCGCCATCGTCATGGACCGCTGTGTCGTAGAATCGGGCAGCATCGTCGCCGCCGGAGCAGTTCTTACCGAAGGCACGCACGTGCCGGCGGGCTCGGTGTTTGCGGGGGTTCCGGCCAAAAAAGTCAAGGACATCACGCCAGAGCTCATGGCCGGCGAGGTCGAGCGCATCGCCAAAAACTACGGAATTTATGCCTCGTGGCTTCGACCTGAGTCGGGCCAAGACGCGCGTTAAGCGGTTTAAATGATTATGGAATACCTACTCTATTACCTTCTACTCAATCTTTACGGATCGGCCATTACCTGGCGCTTTTTTGCGGCCGCAGGGATTCCGACCTGGAAGGCCTTTGTGCCCATTTACCGCACCTACATCTGGACCCAGGTGGCCGACCGGCCCTGGTGGTGGACGATTTTGGCCTACATCCCGGTGGTGGACAACGCCATGGCTTTGGTGCTGGCGTACGAAACGCTTCACATGTTTGGCTTTCGGCAGAACAAGCACATCTTTTTGACAGCAGCCACGGGCGGACTCTACCTCGGCTACCTGAACTATACGGCTAAACTTGAGCGCGGAACCCGCAGCAACGACGAGATCCGCCGGCACATGCCGCTCTGGGTGAACCACGTCCTTTGGGCGGTCGTCGCGGCCGGAACCATCCGCATGATGACGTTTGAAGCGTTTAACATCCCCACGTCTTCGATGGAAAAGTCGCTCATGGTGGGCGACTACCTCGTGGTGAGTAAAGTGGCCTACGGCCTGCGCATGCCAAACACTCCATTGAGTATTCCGCTGATGCACAACGTGATCCCGTTTGCCAACGTGCCGAGCTACCTGACGTGGATTCAGCTGCCCTACCTGCGCCTTCCGGGCCTCGCCAGCGTGGAGCGCGGCGATGCGGTGGTGTTCAACTTCCCTCAGGATCCCGGTCGACCCGCCGACAAGAAGGACCACTACGTGAAGCGCTGCATGGGGGTTCCGGGAGATACGATCGAAGTGCGCCACGGCCAAGTCTACGTGGACAGCAAGGCAGTTGAGTTCCCCGAGCGGAGCAACGCCCAGTTCAGCTACTACGTCCGCACGCTGCCCGGTCAAGGGTTTAGCGCACGCCAGCTTAAGAAGGACTTTGACATCAACTACGTGACGAACATGACGGTCAACAACCAGAATGTCAGCGACGTCCTTCAAATCACAGAGACGGAGTACGTGGTGACGATTCCGAATGAGTCGCTCTCGGACTTCGCGAAGATGCCCAACCTTGACACCATGTTTGTGATGGACGCGTTGGCTGGCGACACGACGTTTGTTCCCGGGACGCCCGAGGCCCTTCAGTGGTACTACGCGAATTTTGTGGGCGGAGCCCTCATGTTTCCCAATCCCATGGGCGGCCACAGCGATACGGTCGTATATGCTTGGACCCGTGACAACTACGGACCACTTTGGATTCCGTCTAAGGGCATTACGGTGGAGCTGAACTACGGAACCTACCTCAAGTACGAGCATGCCATCAATGCCTACGAGGGGCACGAGTTGGTTCGCGAGCAAGGTCCTGAAGGCGAACGCTTTCTTCTTGACGGAGAGCCCGTGACGAGCTACACCTTTGCGATGGACTACTACTGGATGATGGGCGACAACCGACACAATTCCTGGGACAGCCGCTATTGGGGTTTTGTGCCCGAGGACCACGTGGTTGGTAAGCCGGTGTTCATCTTTTGGAGCATGGACTCCTTTGTGAGCGGACTCGACAAAATCCGCAAGGACCGTCTGTTTACAGTGGTGCACGGCGCAGGCAAGCCACGCAGCTACCTGATTCCGTTCGCCATTCTTGTCGCGCTGTACTACGGCTGGGATTGGTACCGCAAGCGTAAAAAGGCCTAAAGACGATGCGTGGATGGTTTCTGGTTTCTTGCTGCTTGTGGGCCTTCGGCCTGGGGGCGCAGACCGTGGACACCGTCGCCGTACGCGCAGACCGTGCCGAGCGCTGGGACCATCTTAGCGACAACCAGTTAATCCGCATTGAATGGGCCGCCCGAACGTGGTCCTGGCCAGCCGACAGCCTGACGGGCCGCATGATGCGCACCGCAATGGGTCTCAAGCGCGATTCGCTGCTCGTATGGCTTGAAGAGGGCGGGCCAGTGGGCGAGGTGCGCAAGCGGGTGGAGGCCATAAAAAAACGCCGCTACCAAGTGGCGACCGAGGCCTTCAACTATACCGGCGACATTCGGGGCTTGGATTTGTCGCTCTACTGGTACGGAATCTACGATGTCGAGGGGATGTGGAAGCTGCGTCCCGTGCGGGTCAAGGCAGAACTCAGTGAGTTCCCGTCGGGGAGCGGTGGCCTCGAGTTCGACATCCGCACGAACCTCGAGCAAGGCAGCCACTTCTTGTTCGGCAGCCCCGTGCGCCTCGACAG
>JBDLUG010000149.1:0-3373 GCA_039805405.1 Bacteroidota bacterium | reverse complement strand
GGTTTGTCAACCGCAATCCAGAATCCTGCTCGGGCCTCTTCGAGGTCCGTGGGTATGCTTAGTAGAGGACGGTCCACACGCTGGCAACCGTTCCGACCGCGAAGCAGTAGTACGCAAAGTACTTGAGCTTGGCGCGCTTGACGAGGCGAATCATGGCCCGGCAGGCCCAAAGTCCCGTTACAAAGGCTGCCGCAAATCCGACCACCAAGGGAAGTAACGGCTCACTAGACGATCCCGGATTGGACGCCAAATCGGCGACATCGAGAATCATTTTGCCCATGATCAATGGAACAACCATCAAAAACGAAAACCGCGCTGCGTGCTCTCGGTCAATTCCCAGCAACACGCTGGTACTGATGGTGGCACCACTGCGCGAAATTCCGGGAAGAATAGCAATGGCCTGGGCAATACCAACGGCGAAGGCGTCGGCAACAGAAACCTTTTTGTGGGTTTTTTTGGCGCGGTCGGCCATGAGCAAAAGGAGGCCGGTGATGATAAGCATCGCGCCGACGAGTAGTGTAGAGTCTTCAAAAAGCCCTTCGATCGCATCTTCAAAAAGCAGCCCTACAAACGCCGCCGGGATCATGGATACGAGGATGGACCCAGCGAAACGGCGGTCCTCTTCATGCCCCTTGATGAGGCCTTGGACTACCGAGACAATGTCCTTGTAAAAGACCACCACGGTCGCCAACGCCGTAGCCGCGTGGACCGTTACGGTGAACAGAAGTCCACTGCTCCCAGACACTTCGACACCGAGCAGGCTTCGGCCCAACTCCAAGTGGCCCGAAGAGCTGACGGGTAAGAATTCCGAGAGTCCCTGAATGATACCAAGGATGATTGCACTCAGCCAATCCATAGATTACTCCGCTTTGGGTTTGCGCATAATGGCCCACACCTCGACGGCGAACCCGACGACGATCAAGAAGGGAGCCACCACGATGCGGCGTGTACTGAAGAGTTCGGGATTGTACACGTTGGGGTCTTCAGAGCCTCCGCCCGACATGAGTACAAAGCCCAGGACAATCAGGGCAAGTCCGGCGAGCATGAGCACGTAGTTGCCGCGCTGAAAAAGGAAGGTCGTCTTCATCGTTCGTAGAGTTGGTTGGTGTTCAATGCGAGGTATCGGCGCACGGCCAATGCAGTAGACGCTGTGGTTAACGCGATGCCAATAAGTACTTGAGCGAAGGCTAGTGCGCCCCAAAGGCTCCATGTCAAACTTGTAGCAAGGCGTGGCCATTCCCCGATGAGCAGGGCAAAGGTTGCGGCCAAAAGGATTGCCGCGGTGAGTCCGCCCAAGGCACCAAGAATGAGGCCCTCCTTGAGAAACGGCTTGTGAATGAAGGCCTTGGTGGCTCCCACAAGCTGCATCGTCTTAAGGGTAAACCGTCGGGCATATATTGCCAAGCGAAGCGCATTATTGATGAGCATCAAGCTAACCATCAGCAAGATGGCTACCGCGGCGAGCATGGCCGTATTGATTTTACCCACGTTCTGGTGAATCACCGAAACAAGGTCGCGGTCGTACACCAGGTTTTCAACAATCGAAGCCTTGAGAAAGCGCTCTTGAAGCTTGGCGAGCTGGTCGGGGCTGACAAACTCAGCCTTCAGCTTGACGTCAATCGCATCACTCAAGGGGTTGAATCCGAGAAAGTCGACAAATTCCTCGCCGAGGTCCTTCTGAAACTGTTCGGCCGCCTCTTCTTTACCCACAAACCGAAGGCTGCGGATCTCGGGTTCGTCGGACCACTCCTTGATAAAGGCGTCGGCCTTTTCTTGGGTTGCGCCGGACTTAAGAAAGAGCGTAAACGTAAAATTCTCTTTGAGGTCGTCGGTCAGTACCCTTGATTGGTAGGCCAGTGTGGCCATGATTCCCGTCAAAAACAGCACCAGCCCAATGCTGAGTACGACCCCTGCGTACGAAAAGCGTACGCGGCGTTTGTTGAAGGCTTCTTCTCCGTGTGCTTTAGCCATGGGGCAAATCTACGCGAAATCCGAGGCACGGGGCTACTTTTGCGCCCATGGAATACCGACCGACCGAATGGGATGCCCGTGCGCAGCAGTTATGGCGCAGTTTAGATGTGTACCGCGCGGATTTTCCGTCGGATCGGAAGCCGTTTTATGTGCTTGACATGTTTCCCTATCCTTCGGGCGCCGGCCTTCACGTGGGACACCCACTGGGCTACATCGCCAGCGACATCGTCAGCCGCTTTAAGCGCCACCAGGGCTTTAACGTGCTGCACCCGATGGGTTTTGACGCCTTCGGCCTTCCGGCGGAACAGTACGCCATTCAGACCGGACAGCACCCGGCCGTCACCACCGAAACCAACATCGAGCGCTACCGCGAGCAGCTGAACCGCCTCGGACTTGGTTTTGACTGGAGCCGCGAGGTACAAACCTGCGACCCCGACTACTACCGCTGGACACAGTGGATTTTTATTCAGTTGTTTGGAGCCTGGTACAACAAGGCGGTTGCGCGCGCGGAGCCGATCGAAACGCTTGTGGCGCACCTGACCGCGCGGGGCACCGAAGGCTTGAATGCCGCGTGCCACGGCGAACCAACGTGCACCGCAGCCGAATGGGCCGCGATGGATGCGGCACAGCGCGAAGCGCTGCTGCAGCACTTCCGCCTCGCCTACCGCAGCGAGTCCCTAGTCAACTGGTGCCCCGCCCTGGGCACAGTGCTCGCCAACGACGAAGTGGTCAACGGACTCAGCGAACGCGGCGGACACCCGGTCATCCAAAAGCCCATGCTTCAGTGGTCGATGCGCATCAGTGCCTTCGCGCAACGCCTGCTCGACGGACTCGACGAGCTGAACTGGAGCGACAGCATCAAAGAGTCGCAGCGCCACTGGATCGGCCGTAGCCAGGGTGCGCGGATCCGGTTTAAGGTGCTCGCCCGCGGTGCGGGCGAGGCGACTAGTAACCAGCAACTAGTTGCGGGCGGAGCCGGCGCAGCCGTCGGAGCTACTAGTAACCAGCAACTAGTTGCGGGCGGAGCCGGCGCAGCCGGCGACGCCAACGTCCTTGAAGTGTTTTCAACCCGTCCCGACACGATTTTTGGTGCCACGTTTATGGTGGTCGCCCCCGAGCACCCGTTGCTCGGGGCGTGGACGACCGAGGCCCAGCGGGCCGAAGTGGAGGCCTACTGCGAGCGGGCGGCACGCCGGAGCGAGCGCGACCGCCAAGCTGATACCAAGACGGTGAGCGGGGTGTTTACGGGGACCTATGTGGAGCATCCGTTTACTGGGGCTCCGATTCCGGTGTGGACCAGCGACTATGTGCTGATGGGCTACGGAACGGGTGCGGTAATGGCGGTTCCGGGCCACGACAGCCGAGATCATGCGCTGGCGAAGGCCATGGGCCTGCCCATTGT
>JBDLUG010000148.1:0-3415 GCA_039805405.1 Bacteroidota bacterium | reverse complement strand
CCACGTACCGCCCACGATTCAAACGTTTCAAACGCCCAGCCCTTCGTGGACTTCAATCGCTCAAGGCTGGACGCGTTTACCGCGTATTCGCTAAGTCCCAGCACGGCATAGCGCTCGAGGTAGCCTCGCTCTTTGGCATAGCTGAACCCATTGCCGCTGTGGCGTCCTTCGAGGTCGCGCACGTCGGGGTGCGGATCAAGGTTCAACGCGTGAATGGGTTTGCCGTGGGCCTCAGAAGCGGCCCAAAGCAGGGGAAGTGCGTTGTTGTGTCCGCCGCCCACTACCAAGGGCACGGCTCCGGACCTAATCCACGGGAGCACTGCGGCATGCACTGCTGCATCAATGGCGTCCACGGACGATGCGCCTTGGAGGTCTAAAATTCCGCCCCACGCGAAGTCCGACCCGCGCACCCAGTCGTTGCACGGAACGTTGAGCAACGCCCGAAGCACGGCCTCAGGACTGTTTGCCGCCCCAGGGCGCCCGCCGTTGGCGCGTACACCAAGGTCCTCGGCAATCCCGAACAGCACAAAAGGCGCCTCGCCAAGCGGGGCGAGGGCGTCGCCGATACGTTGCTCTCCGGCACGCGGCGTATAGAGGTGGGACCAGGGTTTATCGTCCATAAATCAGGGTTTGGGCGATTCGTTGTTCGCTTGTAAAGTACGGGAGTTCGGCGTAGTCGGCAATTGGCTTGGTCAGGATCAGGTGCGCTTCCATACCAGGCTGGATGCGGCCCATACGGTCTTCGGCGCCTACGGCATAGGCTGCGTTGGCGGTCAGCGCGGCCAAGCCTTCGTCGACGCGCAACTTCATTTGGTGCGTTGCGAGGCTCCAGGCCATGCGCAGGTCGCTGGACGGCGCGGAACCTGGGTTGCAGTCCGACGCGATCGCCAGAGGCAAGCCGGCGTCAATGATGCTGCGCCCCGGCGTGTAGGGAATGTTCAAAAACAGCGAGCAGTGGGGCAGAGCTACGGGCATGGGGCCGGTCCCCTGCGACCACGACACCTTCAAGGCCTCAAGGTCTGCGTCGGTCAGCACTTCGAGGTGGTCTACGCTGCGCGCCTTGGCCTGCACCGACGCGTGGATTCCCCCGATGCTTTGAAACTGGTTGACGTGTGCCTTAAGCGAAATTCCGTGCTTCGCCGCAGCCTCGGCGAGCCGCAACAGATCGCTTGTGCTGAAGTAGTTGGCTTCGCAAAAGACGTCGGCAAAGTCGACGAGCCCCTCACCAGCGAGCGCGGGAAGCCATTCGTGCACAGCCCTGCTCACGTATGCTTCATGGCTCGCTCCCTTGGGTAGGGCGTGCAGGGCGAGAAACGTAGCCCAAAGTGGCATGGGTTGGAGTTCGCGAGCCCGGCGAATCACGCGAAGCATTTTGCGTTCCGACTCCAACGTAAGCCCGTATCCACTCTTGATTTCGGCGGCTACCGTGCCCGTGGCGCGGGCCGTTTCGAGCCGTTGAAGTAGTGCGTCCAGTAGTTCGGACTCGTCGGCTGCCGCGATGGCTGCTGCGGAATTCAGAATTCCGCCCCCCGCCGCCGCAATGTCGTGGTAGCTCGCGCCGTCAAGCCGCATACGAAACTCGGTCACGCGCGGAGCCGCGTACACCAAATGGGTGTGGCTATCTACAAACCCGGGGAGCATCCACTGACCAGTGCAGCGCCGAACCTCCCAGCCGGCGTCGTCGCTCGGGCAATCGTTCATGGATCCAAGTGCCGCAACATGCCCGTCAACGACCTCGACAAAGGCATCCTTAACCACCGGAAGCGAGGCCATTTCGGCACCGCAAAGTGGGGTGGTAGCAAGGGGCTGTGGGCTGCCGACGACGCCGGCGAGTTCGGTAAAGCGAATGCGCATGATACGAAGGTACGCTTCGCGTATTTTTGAAGGATGGCCGGCAACACTTTTGGAACTCAACTTCGCCTCACCACGTGGGGTGAGTCGCACGGACCCGCAGTCGGTGGGGTGCTCGATGGACTTCCTGCCGGGATCGCGCTGGACCTAAGCGCCGTAGACGCGGAACTCGACCGCCGAAAGCCCCGCGGGGCCGCCGGCACGCCCCGCAAAGAGGCCGATGCCATAGAGTGGCTCTCGGGCCTGCATCCTGAGCCTGACGCGCAAGGGCGACGACGGAGTCTCGGAACGCCAATTGCCTTTTTGGTGCGGAATTCCAATACCCAATCGGGGGACTATGCTGCACTGACGGATGTATTTCGGCCGGGCCATGCCGACGCCACCTACCAAACCAAGTACGGAATTCGCGACGTGCGCGGAGGAGGCCGTAGTTCGGCCCGTGAAACCGTGGCCCGTGTGGTCGCTGGTGCGCTGGCAAAGCAGCTGCTCGGCCCCAGCATCACGGTGCGTGCTGCCGTGGAACGCGCGGCTGGAATCTCGGCGAGCGCTCCCGAGACGTGGGACTGGTCCCTGCGCGAACAAAGCGCAGTGGGTTGTCCCGACCTGGTCGCGTCTGCTGCCATCGAGGCCGAAGTTGCGCGCCGCCGCGGCGAAGGTGACTCGGCAGGCGGGGTAGTGTATCTTGAAGTTCTTGGAGTGCCTGCGGGCTGGGGCGAACCCGTATTCGACAAGCTTCATGCGGTCCTGGGCCACGCCCTCCTCAGTATTAATGCGGTCAAAGGCGTAGCATTTGGCGACGGATTCGCCGGCGCCGACCTGCGCGGGAGCCAGCACAACGACGCTCCCGACCTCGACGGTGTGGTACGCCAGAACCGCGAAGGCGGAATCACGGGCGGAATCAGCAACGGCCGTCTAATCACTGTGCGCATCGCCTTTAAGCCCGTTTCAAGTATTGCTTTAGGTCAAAATGCGTTAAATGCTGAAGGTGAGGTACAAAAATTGAGCATATTGGGGCGTCACGACGCACTTGTGGTTCCGCGCGCTTTGCCAATCGTCGAAGCAATGGCCGCCTTAACGCTCGCAGATGCCATGCTCTCTCAACGAATTCAATCGAACCAATTATGAAGCTGCACCACAAAATTTTGCTCGGAATGGGCGCCGGACTACTATGGGCCATTGGATCCGCATTTGCGGGCGGAGCCCAATTCACCGCCGACTGGATTGCGCCCTTTGGGACATTGTTCATTAACGCCATGAAGCTGATTGCGGTGCCGTTGGTTCTGTTTAGTATAATTGACGGGGTAGGGCAAGTTGGTGACCCTAGAGCGCTTGGGCGTATTGGTGGAAAAACCCTTGGCTTGTACTTAGTTACGACGTTAGCTGCAATTTTGATGGGTGTGTTTGTCGTGAATCTCGTGAAGCCTGGACTCACTGCATCGTACGAACAGCGCCTTGAAAACCGCAGGGATTTTGAAGCTTGGCTCCACGCCAATGAAAGGCAAAGTCCTGACGGAAAGTGGCTTACAGACGCGACTGCAGCTGATGCTTCTACCGTTGTAGATGC
>JBDLUG010000147.1:0-3416 GCA_039805405.1 Bacteroidota bacterium | reverse complement strand
AGTGTTCGTACGAGCCCTTTCCTGCCTACAAGGCATTGTGGGTCGAAGGCAAAGACGCGGGACAACTCGCGGAACTTGAACGCATGAAGGCCCGTCAGCTCGCCCACGACAAGTTCGGACGGTTGGTGTTTTTGGCCGACTCTCAGTTTGGTCTCCACATGACACAAGAAAAGTTTGACCGCATCGTCTTTCACGAAAAGAGCGAATTCTAAACCACTAAAAAAGCCCGCCGAAGCGGGCTTTTGTGTCCAGAATGGCTCGAATACTATTCGGCCCCTTTCATGTAGGTGTCAAGTACCTCTTGGCTGACTCCAGTGTTGCTGAATCCGCCGTCGTTGTAGAGGTTTTGCATGGTCACGCGGCGGCTCATGTCGCTGAACATCACCACACATAAGTTGGCACAGTCCTCAGCTGTTGCATTGCCCAAGGGACTCATTTTGTCGGCGAAGCTCAAGAATGCATTAAAACCCTTTACGCCGCTGCCCGCTGTCGTGGGCGTGGGAGACTGGCTAATGGTATTGATGCGCACGTGGTTGCGAATTCCGTAGTGGTATCCGAAGCTGCGCGCTACGGACTCCAGGTAGGCTTTGTTTTCGGCCATATCGTTGTAGTCTGGGAACGTACGCTGGGCGGCAATGTAGCTCAACGCCAGCACGCTACCCCAGTCGCTCAGGGCGTCCATTTGGTAGGCCGTCTGAAGCACTTTGTGGAAGCTAACCGCGGACACATCCCAGCCCTTAGTCAAAAAGTCGTAGTTGAGGTCAGTGTAGGGACGGCTCTTGCGGACGTTGACAGACATTCCAATGCTGTGCAGGATAAAGTCGATTTTACCACCGAAGTGGTCCATCGCACCTTGAATTAAGTTTTGAAGTTCCTCAAGGCTCGTGGCGTCGGCACCGATGACGGGCGCGCCTGTCTTTTCAGCAAGTGCATTGATTTCGCCCATGCGCATGGCCATTGGGGCATTCGTAAGCACAAGTTGAGCGCCTTGAGCGTGGCACTGTTCGGCGACCTTCCACGCAATGGAATCGCTGTTGAGGGCTCCGAAGATGATGCCCTTTTTTCCGGCAAGTAGATTGTTCATGCCGCAAATATCGTGAAAATCACTCGGCTGCCGCCATCAATGCCTCGGCTTGCGCCATTGCTAAGGCACTGAGGTCACCGTCTGAAAGCAAGCGGGCCACTTCGGGCGCTCGATCGCTGTCGCTTAAGGTCTTAAGTTGAGTAAGCGCGCGGTCGCCATCAACCACTTTCTCAACTACCCAATGCTGGGCACCCAAAGCGGCGACTTGTGGCAAGTGGGTGATGGCGATGATTTGGGCATTTTGGCTCATGCTTCGCAGCATATGCGCCATCTTGCTGGCAGTCGCACCTGAAACCCCGGTGTCAATCTCATCAAAAAGCACGGTCGACAATCCTTTGCGCTCGGCCAAGTAGCGCTTGAGCACCAGCATGAGTCGACTTCGCTCGCCTCCTGAAGCAACCTTAGAGAGTTCCTGAAGTTCCTGTCCGGGATTCGCGCTGAATTCGAGCGTGTAGGCATAGGTTCCCAACGAACTTGGAGCAGAACGCCGTACTGCCCGAACCGCAATTCGGGTCTGGGACATCGCCAAGTCGGCCAAACCGCCGGTCACTGCCGCGACCATTGCGGGTTCGGCCCCCATGAGAAGCTGGTTCCACTCCTCTCCGGCAGAAGACACCTTGAGGGATGATTCCCGGACTTCTGCCCTCGCCCGCTCAAGTTCTTCGGCGCCTTCAGCCCAAACCTTGAGCCGTCGCTCAAGCGTTTCCCAGTGCGCTATGAGTGCGCTGTCGTCTGGACACTGATGCTTGCGCTGCACTCGATCAATCGCCGATAGGCGTTCTTCGACAAAATTCAGCTCACCTGGATTGGCATCCAATTGATCCACAAGATCTTGCCAATGGCTCCGAAGGTCGCGCACAAGCTCTTCAAGGGTATATCCCAAACTCATGAGCTGGTCGTTGGACACACCCAATCGCTCCGCTCGCTCGCCGAGCTTGCGAAGTTGGCCTGCCAGCGATTCGAGGCCAAGCTCTTCGCGATCGACCGCTGCAAGGGCCTCTGCGCTGAGTTCCTGCAGTTCCTGTTGGTTACTGAGTAGCTTGAGTTGCTCGCGTAGTTTGACTTCTTCACCGAGTTTAAGGTCAAGGGTGCGCAGCTCTTCGACCACAAATTTGAGGTATTCCGGATCCTGAACAGCACCGAGTTGCGCCTCAAGGTTCGACAGATGTTCCTCGGCCTGGCGGAGCAGTGCAAAGCAGGACTGGTAGTGAGCCTTCGCGGCCTGATGTCCTTCGGCAAACGCTTCGAGAAGCAGGACAATTCCTTCGTTTCGAGCCCATAATCCCTCGTCCCGCTGGCTGTGAATGTCAACCAAAGAACTTGAAACCCTGCGCAGTTCATCGAGTCGGACCGGAGAATCATTGATGAAGGCGCGGCTTCGCCCGCCCGGATGCACTTCACGCCGCAGCACTAACGTGGCATCTTCACCTTCGCTCCACCAATCCCAATCGGCGGATCCCAGATCCAACTGACGGTCATTGGGCATGCGGAATTCCGCCTCGACGACGCTTTTGTGACCTGGTTGACCCACCGACGCAAACTCGGCCCGGCCACCTAACGCAAGCTGAAGCGCGCCTAAAAAAATGGACTTACCCGCCCCTGTTTCGCCCGTAAGCACGGTAAAACCGGGCTTGACAGACAACTCAAGGTGGTCAATCAGAGCAAATCGTTCGATGTGCAGTCGGCAAAGCATGGCGCAAACCTAGGGGTTCTTAGCGGGATTTACCCATCGCTAAATACTTACTTGCGTTTGACGGATCCATTACTTGAAGGGCATCCGAAACGTCCTGTAGGCCAACGGCTGGTCCGCCAGAAAAAACCTGCTGAATTTCAACCGATTTGCTATCAAAAAACCAACGAAGCAGAAAAATATTGGGCTGGCGCGTGTGAATTGGCCGGAGTGCCAGCAACGCATTGGCCACGGACTGCTTGGCTTGCTGCTGGGTTTCGAGTTTGGACAGCCGGTCGAGGCCGTCGCGGTGGTAGCGGTACCAGGCCTCCAAAAAGGCTTCGTTTGCGGGGTTCAGCAAATCTTCGATGATCCAAAATCGGTTCCGCGTTGAGGTGAATCGATCCCAACCTCCGCCAGCCCCAGAGGCCTGAGCCATTTGGGCAATTTGCAGGGCGGTTTGCAGGTGCGCCCGGGCTTGGGGATCAAACGAGGCGTCGTCCAACCCCAGTCCGAGGTAGGCATAAAAACCGACAATTGAGGCCAAATCTTGAAACTGGTTGGGCTGAAAGTCGACGATTTCATTGGGCCGGTAGCGAAAGCGCACGTCGGGATCTTGGTACGAAATCGTAGTGGAATTGTAGTCGCTGCCGTAGACAGGAC
>JBDLUG010000146.1:0-3442 GCA_039805405.1 Bacteroidota bacterium | reverse complement strand
CCTGCTCAAGCTCCTTGAGGGCACCAAGGTGAATGTTCCGCCCAAAGGTGGCCGCAAGCACCCCGACCAAAAGTTTGTCGAGGTTGACACGCGCAACATCCTCTTTATCGCGGGCGGAGCCTTTGACGGCATCCAGCGCCACATCGCGCGCCGCTTCAATACGCAGGTCGTTGGTTTTACCGGAACCACCCACCGCGTAGACGTCGACGAGAACGCCTTCCTCAAGCACGTGACGCCCCAGGACCTCAAGGCCTTTGGCCTAATCCCAGAGCTGATCGGGCGCCTCCCGGTGCTCACCTACCTCGAGCCCCTCGACCGCGTCGCCCTGCGCCGCATTCTGACCGAGCCTAAGAACGCCCTGATCAAGCAGTACGAGCGCCTCTTTGCCCTTGACGGAATCGAGTTCACAATCGACGACGATGCCCTCGACGCCATCGTCGACAAGGCCATCGAGTTCAAGCTCGGAGCCCGCGGCCTGCGCGGAATCGGCGAAACCATCCTCACCGACGCCATGTACGAATTGCCCGAAAAGGTGCACGTCACGGCGGATCTGGTCCTCCAAAAGCTATCTAAGCAGTCGGCGTAAAAAGTAAAATCCGGTTATAACCGGATTTTTGGCGCTGGACCTATTCGGGTATAACCGGATTTTACTTTTTCTCCAGCCGCACAAAGCTGTAGGCAAAGGCATGCCGCTCATCTGCCGGATGGTCGTCGCGCTCGACCTCGGTGAACTGATCGAGGTACTCTGGGAACCACGTATCTGCCCCCTCAATCTGGGTATGGACCACAGTGGCGTAGAGCATGTCCACCAGGGCCAGGGACTGGCGGTAAATTTCACCTCCGCCCACAATGAAGCCGTCGGCACCCTCGAGTGCAGACACTGCGGCTTCGACCGTGGCAAACACCTCGACGCCCTCGGCCGACCAGTCTACTTGGCGGGTCACCACCATGTTGCGCCGGCCCGGCAGCGGACGCCCGAGCGAATCAAAGGTCTTGCGGCCCATGATGATGGGGAATCCGCGCGTCTTTTCCTTAAAAAATTTGAGGTCGTTGGGTAGGTGCCACAGCAAATCGTTGCCGCCACCAATGGCGCGGTTCAGGTCGTGGGCAACAATGGCGTACAGCATTAGACAGCGACCGGAGCCGGAATGTGCGGGTGCGAATCGTATCCGACCAACTCCACGTCGTCGTAGCAGAAGTCGAACAGACTCTTGACCGAAGGGTTCAACTTCAGCGTGGGCAGGGGGCGCGGATCGCGGCTGAGCTGCAGCTGAACCTGCTCCATGTGGTTTGAGTAGATGTGGGCGTCGCCCAAGGTGTGCACAAAATCGCCCACTCCGAGTCCGAGGTCCTGCGCCATCATGTGAATGAGGAGCGCGTACGAAGCGATGTTGAACGGAACCCCCAAAAAGATATCTGCCGACCGCTGGTACAGCTGGCACGAGAGTTTGCCGTCGGCCACATAAAACTGAAAAAAGGCGTGGCAGGGGGGGAGCGCCATTTGGTCGATGTATCCGGGGTTCCAGGCTGAAACAATGTGGCGGCGTCCGTCGGGGTTGCGGCGAATCCCTTCAAGTACGTCGCGCAACTGATCGACCGGGCCGTTGGGGCCGGGCCAAAAGCGCCACTGGTAGCCATAGACCGGGCCGAGGTCGCCCCACTTGGCGGCAAATTCCGCGTCGTCGGCCACCCGCGCGGCAAAAGCTCGAATGTCGATTCCGTCGTAGTCCGCTGACTTGGCATAGGTTGCAAACGGCCAATCGTCCCAGATTCGCACCCCGTTTTGGCAGAGGTAGCGAATGTTGGTGTCGCCCGAAATGAACCAGATCAACTCGTGAAGGATGCTCTTGAGGTGCAGCTTCTTGGTCGTCACCATCGGGAATCCCTCGGCCAAATCAAAGCGCATCTGGTGGCCAAAAACGCTGCGGGTTCCGGTGCCGGTTCGGTCGGATTTATCAATGCCCTCGCGGAGCACGCGGTCCATTAAATCGTGGTATTGGCGCATGACGTAAAAGTACTACCTGTGGGCTAACGGCGCTTCGCGCAGTTGCTGCTCCGCAGCTAGGGCCCCTTCGGGGCTGGGGCGCTTCGCGCTGTGTTCAGAAAATGCCTGAGTATGATCATCCTGAACGCGTTTTTGGGATTCAATCTTTCGGATGAGGGCGTTGATCCTGATTCGAATCGTCTGAATTCGGGCGAAAATTGAATCAGATACGGGGACTTGGGGTAAAACTCTTCTCATGATGGTGAGTCCGGCATGGACTTCATCCAAAGAGGCTCGAGAAATTTTTAAGAACCGTATAAATTCTGCGTTGTATCCACGGCCGTATCCCTCACTAATGTTTAAGGCAACTGATAGTGCAGCTCGAAGTATTTGGTCCCTAAAGTAGCGGTGGGTGTCAAGTGAAGGATGCAGCATGATTTCGTGAAGAACCACATTTAGTTCCTCAGCCTCGCTCCAAACACTTAGGTTTTGATAGGTCTTCATTGGGCCAATCTACACCACTCAAAACAGTCAAATGTTTGAAAATGAATAAAAAATTGAAGTGCAAAGGCCTAATTCCCAGGGGATGTAGCCTGCCCAAACCCAAATGGCCATAGCGCGCAGCGCTCTAGCACCGAAGGTGCCCTAGCTGCGAAGCAGCCCTAGCGCGAAGCGCCTATATCAAAAGAGCGACCAAAGTTGCCGTAGTCAGCGACGCCGCGGTTCCGCCCAAGACGGCTTTGAAGCCCAGTTCAGAGAGGTCCTTGCGGCGTTCGGGTGCCAGGGATCCGATTCCGCCGATTTGGATTCCGATGGAGGCAAAGTTGGCGAATCCGCAGAGGACATAGACGGCCAGGGTTTGGGCGCGGACGCTCGCGAGGGATCCGCCCTCGATCATTTGGCCCATGGTGACGTAGGCATAGAACTCGTTGAGGACGGTTTTTTCGCCGAGCAGCTGGCCCACGTACGAGGCTTCGGCCCAGGGCACGCCCAAGAGCCAGGTGAAGGGTCCGAGGATGAGTCCAAAAATGGCTTGAAGGTTGAACTCGGTGTAGCGTCCGCCCGAAATGCTGGCGACGAGCTCGTTGAGGCCGGTCCACGACCCGAGGCCGTTCGAGAGGAGTCCGTTGAAGAGGGCGATGAGGGCGGTGAACACGAGCAGCATGACGCCTACGTTGGCGGCCATTTTGAAGCCGTCGGTGGTTCCGTTGGCGATGGCCTCGAGCCAGTTGCCCTTGCGCTCGATTTGCACGTCGGCGAGGTCGACGACCGGCTCGGTTTGGGGCACAAGCACCTTGGCTACCCACAGGGCGGCAGGGGCGTTCATGACCGACGCGGTGAGCAGGTGGCGGGCAAAAAAGACTTGGCGTTCGGGGTCTGATCCGCCCAAGTAGCCGATGTAGGCGGCCAGCACGGCTCCGGCGAGGGTGGCCATTCCGCCGACCATCAGGGCCATAA
>JBDLUG010000145.1:0-3582 GCA_039805405.1 Bacteroidota bacterium | reverse complement strand
CGCCCGAAATGATTCCGTCAAACTGCTCGCCCAAGAACTGCTCCATGTACACAGCCTGCATGTACTTGATCGACGAGCGTTCGGCGTCGGCGGCGTTTTGCTCGCGCTGCGAACTGTGCTGGCAGAGTTCCTCGAGCGGGTCGGCCTTGGGCGATGGCTTGCCGTCGAGCGTATCCTGCAGCAGGCGGTGCACCATCATGTCGGGGTAGCGGCGAATCGGCGACGTAAAGTGGGTATAGTCGTCAAAGGCGAGGCCGTAGTGCCCCACGTTTTGGGTGCTGTACACCGCCTTGGCCATGGTACGCACGGTAAGCGTTTCAAGCATGTTGGCCTCGGGCGTGCCCTTGACCTGGCGCAGCAGGTCGTTGATCGAGCGGCGCACGTTGCCGGGGCTGTCGACCTGCATTTGGTAGCCCAGCGGACGCACAAATTGACTCAGTGAAATCAGTTTGTCGGGGTCGGGTTGGTCGTGGATGCGGTACACCATGGTGCGCGGAGCCTGCTTGGTGCGCGCATTGGGCTTCTTGCCGCCGGCGAAAGTGGCCACTTCACGGTTGGCCAAAAGCATAAATTCCTCGATCAGCTTGTTCGAATCCTTGGCCTCTTTCACGTAGGCGCCGATGGGTTGGTTGTCGGCGTCGAGGCGGAACTTGACCTCAGCCCGGTCAAAGGCGATGGCGCCGTCGTCCATGCGTTGGGCGCGCAGGGCCTTGGCCATGCGGTCCATCAGCCGAAGTTCCGAAGCAAGCGGATCCTCGTCTCCCTCGAGCACAGCCTGGGCCTCTTCGTAGGCAAATCGGCGGTCCGAGTGGATCACGGTGCGCCCAAACCAGCGGTCGTGCACGGTTCCGGACTCGTCCATTGCAAAAATCGCCGAGAATGTGAACTTGTCTTCGCGCGGACGCAGCGAACAAACCTGGTTCGACAGGATTTCGGGCAGCATCGGCACCACGCGGTCCACGAGGTAGACCGAGGTTGCGCGCTCAATGGCTTCTTGCTCGAGCAGGCTTCCGGGCCGCACGTAGTAGGTCACGTCGGCGATGTGCACGCCCACTTCCCACAGACCGTGTTCGAGCGGACGTATGCTGAGCGCGTCGTCAAAATCCTTGGCGTCGACCGGGTCGATCGTGAAGGTCAGCGTGGTCCGCATATCGCGGCGCTTGGCGATTTCGAGCGGATCCAAAACCAGCGGAATCCGCGCGGCCTCGGCCTCCACCTCGGCGGGGAAGTTCCACGGAAGCCCAAACTCTTCCATGATGGCGTGGATCTCGGTCTCGTGCTCGCCGCGTTCCCCAAGGATTTCGACCACCTTACCCACCGGGGCGCGCTCGGCGTCGGTCCATTCAACAAACTCGAGCACCACCATTTGGCCACCTTGGGCCGTGCCTAGGTACTGCTTCGGAACAAAAAAGTCCCGCCCCACCTTGCGTCCGTCGGTCAGAATAAAGGCCCCTTGGGCGTGGGGCTGCACCTCGCCCACGTACCGGCTGCGCGCGCGGCTGACCACCTCGACGACCTCGCCCTCAAACTTTTTGCCCGCCTTTTGGGGGTAGACGAGGACTTTGACGCGGTCGCCTCCAAACGACAGCCCGGTGCTGCCTTGGCGAATGTAGATGTCGTCCAAACCGGCTCCGCGCACCACATACGCGGCTCCGCTCGAGGTGAGTTCAATGGTGCCCGTGGCATAGGCCAGCTCCATTTTGAGGCGGAACCCGTCGCCGTCTGCCTCAATTTGGTTGGTGCGGCTCAAAATTTCGAGTGCGCTGGCGACGAGCGTCTTGCCGGTCCGTTCGTTCATACCCGTTTCAAACGCCAAGTCGGCGGCCGAGAGCTTGCGCCCGGGGCGCTTCTGAAAAAAACGAAGCAGGCGGTTGGCCAGCGAAACCGCGTCCATCGAGCGGTGGGCCTTGTTAATCTTGGGTCCTTTTTTGGGCATCTATGCGGAATTCTTTGCTATTTATCTCAGCGTCTGAGTAAAGGTCGCACAATTTTAAGAGGGCGGTGCAACCTTTGCGTTAAGGTGAGCATCTTTTTTACGGATTCCGCCCCCAACTAGTGGAAGCATGGTACGCACACATTCAAGGTGCCCTACAAGGCCGCCTGGATGCGCAGCGCGCACTCTATGAGGCGCTTGCGCCACGTGTGCTGTATACCTGCCGACGCTACTTTAGCCACGAGGCGGACGCCGAAGACGCAATGATTCGCACGATGACCACAATGTTTCAGCAACTCCCCACGATTCGTGAGGCCAAGGCCCTACCTGCTTGGCTGCGCCGCACGGCCGTGAACGAGTGCCTCATGGAGCTTCGCCGCCGCAAGGTGGAGTGGGTGGGTGCCGACGCATTGCCCGACTCAGGGTCTTCGGCCACCGATTCGCTGCACGACCGCGAGGCGCTCATGGAGCTCTTGTGCCAGTTGCCCGACGGTTACCGTACGGTGTTCAATTTGTACGCCCTCGAGGGCTACAGCCACGCCGAGATCGCCGAGCAGCTCGGAATCTCTGAAGCCACCAGCAAGTCCCAATTGAGCCGCGCCCGCCAGTGGCTGCAGCGCCGGCTCGCCAATTTTGATCTGCAATGAGTACGCACAAGGTAGACGAGTTGTTTCGCAAAGCCCTTGGCGAGGGCCAAGCTACTCCGCGCCCCGAGGCCTGGGCACGTGTCGCCGAGGGCGTGCCCAAGGCACCCATCCAAGCCAAGCGCCGCACTCTATGGTGGCCCTACGCCGCCGCGGCATCGGTCGCCATCGCCGCGGTAGGAACGTGGTGGATTCAGGCTCCGCGGCAGCAAGCTTCTGGTAACCAGCAACTAGCAGCTAGCAACCCGCAACCAGTAACTAGCAACCAGCAGCTAGTAACTAGCAACCAGTTACCAGTAGCCAGGAACCAGTCACTAGTAACGAGCAACCAAGTTCTAGTTGCTCCTTACTCAAAGGATTTCGCTCGTTTTGACGTGGCATTTCTGCCCCGAATGGAAGCTGACGTCCTCGATGAGTCGGTTCCGATGCTCAAGCGCCGAGCAGTGGTCGCGGTTCAGACGCCGGCACCAGAGGTTCCGCGCCCCCGATACCTGCAGTTGGCTGCCAACGTTCAGAACGTGTGGACCGCCGTCCAAGAATACCGCGAGGCTGAAGTGCCTGCGGAAGTAACCGTTGAAGTGCACTTGCCAGCGCCCGTGCTTCAGCGCATCAACCAAACCAAAATGCTGGCTTCTAATTTGAATCAATCATGGTCAACACTACAATCAAGGCGTTCACGCTAAGCGCCATTTTCGCCCTTTCGGGTGCGAAACTTTGGGCCCAGGATGCACCGCCAGCGATGCCGCCGGTTCCGACCGAAGCCCCAACCGCCGACACCAACGCGACCCGTGCCGCCCGCATGAGCGCCGAAATCGCTGCGGCGATCAGCGAGTACAGCAAAGACATGGCTGCGCTCGAAAAGCAAATCCGCGATAAGGACATTACCAAAGAGGACGCCGATCGCCGCCGCAAGGAGCTGTCCAAGCGCCTTGAGGACCGTCTAGAAGCTATTGAAGAGATGGCTGAGGCCTGGGCCGACAACCTCGAGGAGTCCATTGAGAACCT
>JBDLUG010000144.1:0-3625 GCA_039805405.1 Bacteroidota bacterium | reverse complement strand
TTGCGTCAAGGGTGTCCTGCGAAGATAGGGAGCGCCCTAACTTTGCACCCGCTATGTGCGGCATTGCCCTCCTGCGTCTGCGCAAACCCCTTGACCACTACCTCGACGAGCACGGGACGGCCCTTTATGGCCTGAACAAAATGGTGCTCATGATGGAAAAGCAGCACAACCGCGGCCAAGACGGCGCGGGCCTCGCTGGAGTCAAGCTCGACATGCCCCCCGGCCAGCGCTACATCAGCCGCTACCGCTCGACCGACCCGAAGCCGATTCAAGACATTTTTACGCGCATCCAAAACCGCATTGAGGAGCGCATCGCCGGCAAGCCCGAGCGCCTCAAGGACGCTGCATGGGTCAAAGAAAACGTAGCCTTCGCTTGCGACGTCTACCTGGGCCACCTGCGCTACGGAACCTACGGCGGCAACAGCATAGAGGCCTGCCACCCCTTCTTGCGTCAGTCCAACTACATGAGCCGCAACCTGCTCGTGGCCGGAAACTTCAACATGACCAACGTCGACGAGCTGTTTGACGAGCTCGTCAACCTGGGCCAGCACCCTAAAGAAAAAGCCGACACGGTCACGGTGATGGAGAAAATTGGGCACTTTCTCGACAAAGAAAACCGCCGCCTCCACCAAATTGCCAAAGACGACCTCGGGCTCAACAAAATCGAGCGCAGCCAGTACCAGGCCGACCACCTCGACCTGCCCCGCGTACTCGAAAAAGCCAGCCGCGGCTGGGACGGCGGATACGCCATGGGCGGAATCATCGGCCAAGGCGATGCCTTCTTAGTGCGCGATCCGCACGGAATCCGCCCCGCATTCTACTTCGTCAACGACGAGGTAGCCGTGGTTGCCTCAGAGCGCCCCGTCATCCAAACGGCCTTTGGGGTGTCTGAAGCCGAAGTTCACGAAGTGCCGCCCGGCCACATGGTCTGGATTCGACGCAACGGCGACGTTTCGATAGAACCCGTGCGCCCCGCCGAGCCCCGAGCGGCCTGCAGCTTTGAGCGCATCTACTTTTCACGCGCCAACGACGGCGAAATCTACCGCGAGCGTATCGAGCTCGGGCGCCGCCTCACCGACCGCGTGATGGCCGCCGCCGGAGGCGACTTTGACCGCACCGTGTTCAGCTTTATTCCGAACACTGCCGAAATCGCCTTTTACGGACTGGTCAAGGGCGCCGAAGACGCGCTGAAGCGCCAAAAGTCCGCCCAGCTCATCGCTAAAGGCAGCGCCATTACCCCCGCCGACATCGAGCAGGTGATGACCGCCCGTCCGCGCGTCGAAAAAATCGCCTGGAAGGACGTCAAGCTGCGCACCTTCATCACCGAAGATTCGAGCCGCAACGACATGGTGGCCCACGTCTACGACTCGACGTACGGCATCGTGCAGCCCGACGACAGCATCGTGGCCCTCGACGACAGCATTGTGCGCGGAACCACGCTCAAGCAGAGCATCTTGCGCATGCTGGACCGACTGAATCCCAAGCGCATTGTGGTCGTGAGCTCGGCCCCTCAAATCCGCTACCCCGACTGCTACGGCATCGACATGGCCAAAATGGGCGACTTCATCGCTTTTCAGGCCGCGGTTTCGCTGCTGCGCGAGCGCGGAATGGATTCCGTCCTCGACCAAGCCTACGCCGACGCCAAGGCCGAACTCGCCAAGCCCATGGAGGCCCAGCGCAACGCCGTGCAGGCCGTGTACGCGCCGTTCAGCGACGAGGAACTCAGCGACCGCATCGCCCAGCTGCTCACTCCCGCCGGCACCCGCGCCGAGGTCAAGGTGGTCTACCAGACCGTCGCCGACCTGCACGAAGCCTGCCCCAATTCGCCGGGCGATTGGTACTTCACGGGCAACTACCCCACGCCGGGCGGAACCCGCGTCGCCAACCGCGCCTTTGTGAACTACATGGAGGGCAAGACGGGCCGGGCGTACTGAACCTCAGCCCGCTCCGCGGGTTACCTTGAACACAGCTCAACCCGCTGCACTCATGAAAATCTACACCAAAACAGGCGACGCCGGCCAAACCGGCCTATTTAGCGGAACCCGCATCGCCAAGTACGACCTGCGCCTGCACGCCTACGGCACGCTCGACGAGCTCAACAGCCACCTTGGGCTGCTGCGCGACCAAATTCCGGCCGAATGGGACTCGGTGCGGGCCGAGCTCGCCCAAGTTCAGAGCGACCTTTTTGCGCTGGGGTCCCACATGGCCAACGACCTGCCCGAGATGGTGGCCCGCTTGCCCCATATTGATCCCCAGTGGATTGCGCGCCTTGAAGCGGCGATTGACCGCATGGACCTGGACCTGGAACCGATGCGGAATTTTTTGCTTCCTGGCGGACACGTGCTGGTCAGCCAGTGCCACGTGGTGCGCACGGTGGCCCGCCGCGCCGAACGCTGGGTGGTTCAACTTCACGACCAATTGGGCGCCGACGACGTCCAACTGCCTGAGCCCACGGTGGCCTATTTGAACCGTTTGAGCGACTACGCGTTTACCCTTTCAAGGTGGCTGGGCAAGCAGCTTGGAGCGACTGAAATCCCCTGGGTTTCAAAGGCCTAAATTTTCGCTTGCACAGCTCCCGAAAAAAACTACTTTTGCGCCATGTACTGGACTCTTGAACTTGCATCGTATTTGAGCGACGCCCCCTGGCCCGCCACGAAAGACGAACTCATTGACTACGCCATCCGCACGGGGGCTCCGCTTGAGGTTGTGGAGAACCTCCAGGCCGTCGAAGAAGAAGAGGCTGAAATCTACGAGTCGATCGAAGACATTTGGCCCGACTACCCTTCGGACGAAGACTTCCTCTGGAACGAGGAAGAGTACTGATTTTCAGGCCAAGCAGACAGTCTGTCTGCAAACGTTTAGGTGGCACAGAGGTTGTACCTTTGGCGACCTATGCTCGACAAGATTTTAAAGGTTTTTTTGGGTGATCCCTCACAGCGCACGCTGAAGGAGATCCAACCCTACATCGACCAAGTTCACGCCGCCGAACAGACGCTGTCCGGCCTGACTGACCGCGAACTCCGCGGAGAGACTGAATCGTTCCGCGCCCGACTGCGCACCGAAACCGAAGTCAAGGCCGCCGAGCGCGACCAGCTTCGCCTTCAGGCCGAATCCGAAGTGGATGTAGACGCCAAAGAGGCCCTTTACCGCCAAATCGACAGCCTCGATAAAGACATTTTGGCCGAAGAAGAGCGGATTTTGCTAGAAATCCTTCCGCGCGCCTATGCCGTGCTGCGCGAAACCGCGCGTCGCCTGTCTGAACGCCCGCTCCGCGTCCCCGCCCAAGATTGGGACCGCGAACTTGCTGGCCGCCTCGACGCGGTCAGCATCGAAGGCGACATCGCCGTGTGGAACAACAGCTGGTCCGCCGCGGGCAACCCCATCACCTGGAACATGGTCCACTACGACGTACAGCTTTTTGGCGGCGTCGTCCTGCACAAGGGCCGCATCGCCGAAATGGCGACGGGTGAAGGTAAAACCTTGGTCGCTACGCTCCCTGTCTACCTCAATGCCTTGAGCGGACGCGGCGTACACCTCGTAACCGTCAACGACTACCTGTCAAAGCGCGACTCTGAGTGGATGGGCCCCCTCTACCAGTTTCACGGCCTGAGCGTCGACTGCATCG
>JBDLUG010000143.1:0-3640 GCA_039805405.1 Bacteroidota bacterium | reverse complement strand
ACGAGAATGACGTCTCCGGGGTTGGAGAGCTGGACCGCCAGCTTGATGGCCTGGGCGCGGTCGCTGATGCGCAGGCTGCGGCGCTTTTGCACGGGGTCCAGACCGGCTTCCATGTCGTCGAGAATGGTCTCGGGGTTTTCGCTGCGCGGGTTGTCGCTGGTCAAAATGGATTTGGTGCTGCGGTCGGCGGCAATTCGTGCCATCTCGGGGCGCTTGCCTTTGTCGCGGTCGCCCCCGCAGCCCACCACCGTGATGATTTGCTGGGCGCCTTGGTTGAGGTCCTGCAAGGTCTTCAGCACGTTGTCGAGCGCGTCCGGGGTGTGGGCGTAGTCGACGATGCCGATGCGGTTGTCGGGTCCAGCAATCTTTTGGAAGCGCCCGTCGACACTTCGAACCGCGCTCAACGCTTGAAGTGCTTCGTCGGCTGGAATCCCCAATTCCACAGCCACGCCGTACATGGCGGCCATGTTGTACGCGTTGAATGCGCCGATGAGCTGCGACCAGCACTCGCGCTGGTTGATGCTGAGCAGCGTGCCCTGCAGGTGGGACTCCAAGATCTTTACCTTGATGTCGGCCGGACGCTTGAGCGCGTAGGTGCGGGTGCGGGCCGCGCAATCCAAGAGCATGGTTTCGCCATGTGTGTCGTCGGAATTCACCAAGGCAAACGCGTCAGATCCAAGTTCGTCAAACAGCATCTTTTTGGCGGCCACATAGTTGTCCATCGTCTCGTGGTAGTCCAGGTGGTCGCGCGAAATGTTGGTGAACACGGCGCCAGCGAACTTCAGGCCGGTCACGCGGTGCTGCACGAGTCCGTGCGAACTAACTTCCATGAATACCACTTTGCACCCGGCGTCGCGCATGCGGGCGAGGTGGCCCTGCAGCACCCAGGCATCGGGGGTTGTGTGGGTTGCGGGCTCTTCGGCGGAATTCACGCAGACCTTGACCGTACTGATCAGGCCCGTTTTTACCCCGCGGTGCATCAGCATGTGGTAGAGTAGGGTGGCGGTGGTGGTTTTTCCGTTCGTGCCGGTCACGCCGACGACGGTCATTCCCTGGCTGGGTTGGTCAAACCACGAACAGGCGATTCGGGCGTAGGCCTCAGATCCACTCGCCACGGTGATCCACGTGACCCCATGGGCTGGCTCGGCCGGAACCTCTTCGACCACAATCGCCTTTGCTCCGGCGGCAATCGCTTGCGGCACGTAGGCGTGGCCGTCGGAATGGGTTCCGCGCACCGCGACAAACAGGCTGTCGGGGCGCACCTTGCGGCTGTCGGACGTCACTGACTCGACCGCCAAATTGGTGCTGCCTTGAACGTCCACAAGGCGTACGCCGTACAAAAGGTTTTTAAGCAGCTTCATCCGAGTACGAGGGTTATGGATTTGCGTCCCGAACCGGGAGACCACGATCGAACGCGACCGTTGCCGCGCACTTCGACGCGGTACCCGTGCTGCTCGAGCAGCTGCACGGCGTCGGCGCCCTTCCAGCCGGCCCAGTTGGGCATGCTTCCGCGCTCGAGTGCCTCTGAAGCACTCGCCCAGGCCGACTTGGCGACTTCGGTGCGCTTGGCAGCCACAGATTCTAGGCCGTCGCTCCAGTATCCGCGCGGTGGAACCGTTTCGTCGGGCAAAAACTTGGTAATTCCGAGGGCAATGTCCTGAAAGACCGGTGCGGCCACCACATTGGCGTAGTAGCCCATGCTCTTAATTGGGCGCGAAACCACGACCACACACGAGTACTTTGGATTGTCGGCCGGAAAGTATCCTGCGAACGAGGCCTGGTAGCCCATGCGCTCCGGGTTCCAGTACTCGAGCTGGCAGGTGCCGGTTTTACCCGCGAGTTTGAGCGAATCGAGCTTGATGTTGGACGCGGTTCCGCGAATCACCACCTTCTCCATCAGGTCGCGCACCTTCAGCACGTTTTCTTTGGACGCAATGCTGGTGCGGATGTACTCGAGCTCTGACTCTGCCACCACTTGACCGCGGTCGATCGTACGTTCCCACAGGCGGGGGCGCACCATCTTGCCGTCGTTGGCCAGCGCATTGTAGAACACCAAGGTCTGAAGCGGAGTGCACTGTATGCCGTACCCAAACATCATCCACGGAAGCGTCGTACCCGACCAACGGGCGCTTCCGGGCTGCGGAATGTAGGGCTTGCTCTCGCCGTTGACCTCTATTCCGGTCTTTTCGCCCAAGCCCATTTGGTACAGGCGGTCAATGAAATCCTGCGGATTGGCGACGTACTTGGGGTAGATGGCCTTGACCACACCCGTATTGCTCGAAACCTCGAGTGCGCGGCCGAGCGAAATCACCCCGTAGCCGCCCTTGTGCGAGTCGTTGACCTTCTTGCCGTGCACTACGTAGACGCCACCGTCTGTATCCACGCGGGTGTTGGTGTCGACAATTCCGTCCTCGAGTGCAGCGAGCAGCGCCGCAAACTTGAACGTTGATCCGGGTTCGGTCTTTTCCCACACGGCGTAGTTGCGCAGCTCGGTATAGACCGAGTCGCCCTCTTCGCGGCCCAAATTCACCATTGCGCGAATTTTTCCCGTCGCCACCTCCATTACAATTACGGAACCGTGCTCAGCCTTGTACTGCTGAAGCCGCTCCAGTAGCGCGCGGTGGGCGATGTCTTGGATGCGCGTGTCCAGCGTGGTTTCGATGTCGGCGCCGTCGCGGGGCTCGACGACGTAGTCGGCCTCAACGGGCTTCCACTGGCCTTTGCCGAAGTGCTGCATCCAGCGCCTTCCGTCCTGACCGTTGAGCACGCTTTGGTAGGCGGCTTCAAGCCCCGCTTTGGCGTCGGGCCGCCAGTAGCCAATGGTCCGTTGGGCGAGCATACCCATGGGCATCAGCCGCGTGTAGCGCTCTTCGGCAATCAAACCCGTTTTAAACGGACTTCCCTTGAACATGGGCAGCTCCTTTACCTTGCGGTACAGACTGAAGCTCAGGTTTTTGGCAATAAAAGAATAGCGCTTCTTGTCGCGGTGCTGGTCGCGTAGGTAGCGGAACCATTCCGAAGCCGTCTTCTCTCCCAGCAGGCGCTGTAGTCCTTTGGCCGTCTCTTGAGCGTGCAGCGCAAAGCGCTCCTCATCGACCACGGACGCGTCCCAGCGCAGTTCGTACACGGGCATCGATGTGGCGAGAAGTTGGCCGTCTGCTGAGTAAATGTTTCCGCGGCTCGCCGGAACCGACCGCTCCTGTACCACGTGGTCGCGCATGCGCTCGCGCAGGGCTGGGCCGTCCTTGAGCGAAACCACGTAGAGCTTGACCAGCACCGCCAGTCCAAACACAAATAGGCCACCGGTGATTCCGGCAACCCAGCGCGAGCTCAGTTGGTTCGGGTCATTCGGCGTCATCCTGCGGTTTTTTAATGCGGTCCGGAGCTTTTTTGGGCGCAATCATTCCCAAGGTTTGGGCGCGCTGGCGCACGGAACCTTCGGTCCCCATGCGCATCAAGGTTGATTTTGCCTCGAGGTACTCTGATTTGACTTCGCTGAGCTCTGCACTCAGTTTGCTGATTTGGCGCGCTTGCTGCTCGGCGCGGTGGGCCCAAAAAATGGCGAGCACGCCTAACGCACTTAAAAAAGCGACAAACGGTAGATTGCGCACCACGTACGGATGCCCCAAAAAGCTTCCGC
>JBDLUG010000142.1:0-3735 GCA_039805405.1 Bacteroidota bacterium | reverse complement strand
CCCGACTCCACCGAACTCAACGTGCAGCTGCTTGCCGGAGGCCAAGGTTGCGAGCGCTTTGCCGAGGCCACAGCTAGCGGCCAGGGCCCGTTCGACTACGCCTGGAGCGACGGCAGCACCGCGCCCCAGAGCGGCATAGCCTGCGGGGGCGACACCCTGTATGTGCGGGTGACCGACGTGCGTGGATGCAGCGCCGATGCCTCTATTATCCTGCCGATGACCGACGCTCCGGCCCCTTTGCTTTTTCCGAACCCCGCCCAGAGCGAGGTCTTTGCGCTCATCGACGCGCCGGGCAAGGGCATCATTGACTTTGAGGTTGTTAACGCCAGCGGAGCCGTCGTCGAATCCGCCCACGCCCAGGTGCGCGCCGGCCGCAACGAGGTTTATGCGTGGCTGGGGCACCTTCCGCGCGGAACATATTGGGTACGAATCGGCTTTTGGCACGAGGCCGCCGACCAGGCAGAAGCCGTAATTTTGCACCGCCAAACCCTCATAATCGCCCCCTAATGGCCACGATTTTCATCACCGGCGGAGCCGGATTCATCGGCTCGCACGTCGTTCGCCGCTTCGTTCAGCGCTACCCCCAAGACACGATCGTCAACGTCGACGCCCTGACCTACGCGGGCAACCTCGAAAACCTGGCCGATGTGGCCGAGGCCGCGAACTACCGCTTTGAGCGCGTCGACATCCGCGATGCCGCCGCCGTTCAAGACCTGTTTGACCGCTACCAGCCCGACGGCGTGGTCCACCTTGCGGCCGAGAGCCACGTGGACCGCTCCATCACCGACCCCCTCGCGTTTGTCGAAACCAACGTGATCGGCACCGTCAACCTGCTCAACGCCGCCCGTACCACTTGGGCCGGAGCCATGGAGGGCAAGCGCTTCTACCACATTTCGACCGACGAGGTGTTCGGGGCCCTTGGCGCCGAAGGATTCTTTACCGAAGAGACGCCCTACAGCCCCAACAGCCCCTACAGCGCCTCAAAGGCCAGCAGCGACCACTTTGTGCGCGCCTACCATGAGACCTACGGGCTTCCGGTGGTGCTCTCGAACTGCTCCAACAACTACGGGCCCAACCACTTCCCAGAGAAGCTGATTCCGCTCATGATCCACAACATCATCGAGCGCAAGCCCCTGCCGGTCTACGGCGACGGCAAGTACACCCGCGACTGGCTCTACGTCATCGATCATGCCATCGCGATCGACACCGTGTACCGCGACGGCAAAAACGGCGAAACCTACTGCATCGGCGGTTGGAACGAATGGCAAAACCTCGACCTGGTTCACCTGCTCTGCCGCGCCATGGACGCCAAACTCGGACGCCCCGAGGGCGACAGCGCCCAGCTGATCACCTTTGTCAAGGACCGTCCAGGCCACGACAAGCGCTACGCCATCGACGCCACCAAGATCCACCGCGAACTCGGCTGGAAGCCTTCGGTGACCTTCGAAGAGGGCCTGAGCGCCACCATCGACTGGTACCTCAGCAACGAGACCTGGCTGCGCAACGTCACCAGCGGAGCCTACATGGACTACTACAGCGCCCAGTACGGCGCCTAAGGCATGCTCGACGCTCCTGCGGTCCTGGCCGTCATTCCCGCGCGCTACGCCAGCACGCGCCTTCCCGGCAAGCCCTTGGCCCTCATCGCCGGCAAGCCCATGATTCAGCACGTTTGGGAACGGGTTTCGGCCGTGCTTCCCGCCGTGGTGGCCACCGACGACGCCCGCATCGCCGACGCCGTGTTTTCCTTTGGCGGACGGGTGCGCATGACCTCGCCCGATTGCCCCAACGGAACCGCCCGCGCCGCCGAAGTCCTCGCCCACTGGGAGGGTCCGCGCCCCGACATCGTCCTCAACGTGCAGGGCGACGAACCCCTCGTGCAAGCCCACGACCTCGAAACCCTGGTGCGCCTCATGCGCCGCCCCGAGGTGCGCATCGGAACCCTCGTAACACCCGCCCGCGCGGCCGACCGTATGTCGCCCAACAACTGCTTTGTGCTTCGCCTGCCCGACGGCCTGTGCACGAGTTTTAGCCGCAGCCCCGAGTGCTGCAGCATCCAGGCCTGGCGCCACGTCGGTATGTACGGATTCCGCGCCGACGTACTGCCCCAGCTCGTCGCCCTGCAGCCCACCCCCGGCGAAGTTCGCGAGCGCCTCGAGCAGCTGCGCTGGCACGAGTCCGGATTCCCCATCTACAGCGCCGAAGTGGCTGCCGCCGGCATCGGCGTCGACAGCCCCGAGGACCTCGAGTACGTGAGGGGGTTGCTGGCTGCTGGTAACTAGTTGCCCGAGATAGCAGGTTCAACGCCGCCGAGGTCAGTCCATTTAGACCAAAGAACGATAGTCACCACGAATGTGGTACAGAATAGATTGGTTACATTCGGTTTAATTTTTCAATCTGGAATATAGCGAACTACCGAAAGCACGAATGATGAAAAACGTAATTTTAACGTTGATTTTGCTGTGTTCCATTCTTGATGGACGTGCCCAACTTGCCCCTTCGCAGCACTTTACTACGGCCTACGGGCAAACCGCCTTCGCCCTTCCCAAAGGAGCCAAGTTGTATCAAAATACCATGCTGTTGGGTAATCACCTTCAATTTGGCCTAACGAATTCTACCTCAATAGGGGTCGGCGCCTGCCCAATCTACTTTAAGCAAGCAGGATTTCAGGTTTTTAGTGCAGTCAACGTGAGCCATGCCTTTAAATTCAACGAACGCGAGGCACTTCGCGTCGGTGCGATTGGCGGAATTGGCTACGCCCCAAAAGAGGCCAGTGCATCCGATTTTGGCGGATTATTTGCCCTGTATTCCCGAAAGATTACCGATTTTGATCTAGCCACCCTTGGCTACGGGTATTATGGATCTTCAATTTATTACCCGCCGCATTTGCACCAGTTCAGTTTGAACTACAAACGGGCCTTTAAAAATTCTCGACTGGGCCTAGAGGTCGGTGCCGTGGTGGGTTGGTCGCAATCCAACTGGGGTTTTGAGGACTGGGGAACCATTTGGCGCGTAGTTAATTGGAGGCCAAACCTGGTCCTCACCAAAAAGTTTGATAGCGGAAATTCCGTATTTCTGGGTATTTCTGGATTAACGTACGCGGAATGGACACCGAGCGATGTGAGCGGCAACTACCGCTTGATGTGGCCAACCTTTGGTTATTCGCGCTACTTCTGAAAATTCCCTTCACTTGTTCGGATACCTGTACAACGGTGCGTGACTGTACGGTGGCGAAATCCGCATGGGGCACCCGACGGTATTTATTCGGTTATAACCGGATTTTACTTTTTTACAAAATTCATAAATCAGATAAATCTCACGTTTTCAATTGTTTAATCGAAAATTACGTGTAGAAAATAGCTGCGAAGAAGCTCTAGCCGCGAAGCGGTCCTGGCGCGCAGCGCAAAAAGCCAACGAGCCAATCCGAGCTAATCGTGCTAACCGGCTAACTGAGCTTCCGCGCCACCATCACCCCATCTCGGAACGGCAGCAGCTGGTGTTCCACGCGCGGATCGGCCGCCACATGGGCGTTGTAGGTACGCAACGCGTCGGTTTCATGGTCGTGCACGCTGGGGTCGGCGACCTTGCCGCTCCACAGCACGTTGTCGGCCAAAATGAGTCCGCCCGGACGCACACGGTCGACCACCATCTCGTAGTAGGCGAGGTAGTTCTCTTTGTCGGCGTCCAAAAAGACCAGGTCCCAGGTCTCGTCGAGCTGCGGAATCAGCGTGCGCGCAT
>JBDLUG010000141.1:0-3864 GCA_039805405.1 Bacteroidota bacterium | reverse complement strand
ACGCGAGTCGAATTTCTGGGGTTTCTCCTTCAGATATTCAAGTGCTGCTGGTTCACCTAGGCCGATAGTTCCACGTGGAACAGATGAATACAGTTACTTGTCCTTGCTGCGGAAGCAGCGCCCGAACATCCACACTTCAGGTTGTGGACCACATGGTGAGCCTCGAAGAGTTCACTATCGAGTTTTGCACCTGCGGCTTGGGAATCACCAATCCGCGACCAGATGAAATAGCGCCGTACTACGACAGCCCGGCGTACACTTCGCACAGCGACACGAACGCTGGAATCTTTGGCACACTTTACGGAATCGCTCGAAATCTCGCAGCCCGGCAAAAGGTTGGACTCATTAAGTCGGCGACAAAGAAGTCAAAGGGAAGTCTACTAGACTACGGATGCGGTGTGGGAGTTTTTACAGCCCGCGCAGAGCGTCAAGGGTGGTCTGTACAAGGAATCGAACTTTCGGACGGAGCGCGTTCGCTTGCAAATGAAAAGCTTAAAAAGGGAAGTGTAGTAAAGGATCGTTCGGAGTTGAGCCCAAGCACATACGATGCGGTAACCTTGTTTCACGTGCTTGAGCATTTGGAGGACCCCAACGAGGTGCTTCAGTGGGTTCGCGAACGTCTTAACCCTGGGGGCGCGCTGATCATTGCAGTTCCGAATTACGAGTCGCCTGACGCGGTGCACTATGGACCTTACTGGGCAGCATGGGACGTACCCATTCACTACTGGCACTTCTCAAAGGCGGCGATGACTAAGTTGGCGCAGTCCAACGGTTGGTTTGTTGAGGCGATTCGCCCGATGCGCCTGGACGCTTTTTATGTAGGACTGCTAAGTTCGTCGTACAAAACAGGCTCAAAAAACTGGTTGTCAGCCATTTACCAAGGAATACGCAGCAACGTACTCGGAGGAAGCCGCAATGCGTCGAGCCTTATTTACGTGCTGCGAAAAGCCGCATAAACTGAATTCCGAGGTCACTCAGCACAATTCGGCTGTTGATGTTTCGCTGGATGTCGGTGAGGGCCGACTGAAGGAGCCCTTGAATTTCGGAATGTTTGGATTCGTCCAAAAGCCGGGCGAGGCCGTCGGGCTGAAAGGCCACATCGGGAAACCAGGCGAACAGCGAGTTCTTGAGTGCTCCGTGCCGTAGCCGAAGCAATTGAGAAAGGAGCTGGGCGCTCACATGAACCCACTGCTTTTGCTGTTCACGGGGCTCTTTTGCAAGGCGTTCAGAAAAGGCCAGTAGTCCCACGAGGTCCTTTTTGTAGGTGATGCGCATGAACTCCACAAAGTGCTGTAGGGGCTCGCGAAGCGCGTCGCGGTTGCGCAAGAGCATGCTGGCTTGGCCCGGCTGGCCACCTGAAAGTTCGGCGAGTACCGCAGCTTGTTCCAGACTAATTCCTTGATTGACAAGAGCTTCGCTTAGAACTCCGGTCGGTACGGGTTTGACATAGTGCACTTGGCACCGCGACCGAATGGTTCCGAGAACCGAAGCCTCGTCGTGGCTGATGAGCAGCAAAATGGTGCGGTCCAAGGGCTCTTCGATGAGCTTCAGTAGCTTATTGGCGGCGGAATCGTTGAGGCGTTCCGGCATCCAAAGCACAACAACCTTGTGGCCGCCGCTGTGTGCCTTGAGCGACAGCAGGCGCTGTATGCGGGCGGATTCTTTCACCGAAATCTGAACGACCTTTTGCTTGCCGCCCAGGTGCTCAATCCATTCACTCGAGAGGGGGTGAGGGTTGTTCCCTAAAAAGCTGCGCACGTCGGCCAAAAAAGGGGCACATGTGTCTTCGTCGTCTCCGCGTCCTTCGCCGCCAATAACCGGTACAATCCAGTGTACGTCCGGGTGTGCCATGTTCTTAAGTTGGATGCACGACGGGCATGAGCCGCAGGCTCCGCGCACCGAAGGCGCAGCACACAAGAGGCGGCCGACGTAGTCCAAGGCAAGAGGCCAGGCCATTCCGCCATCTTCGCATACGAGCATTTGGGCGTGCGCCACGCGCTCGCGGTGCGTTGCTTGGTCGAGCCACAGCCCCCATTCGGGGAGCTTTTGAAGGGGAATTTGAAGGGGAGAATCCAAAGTGAAGCGAAGGTAGCGCCCTACCTTTGCTCCACGAAAACGATCATTCTGCAAATCATGAAAACCATTGACCAACTCGAAGTTCGCGGCCAGCGCATCTTAGTGCGCGTAGACTACAATGTTCCGCTCCGCGAAGACGGCGAAGTTGCCAACAACCAACGCATTGTGGCGACGATTCCCACGCTTAAGTCGATTTTGGATCGCGGTGGACGTGCAGTTTTGGTCTCGCACCTCGGCCGCCCCAAGGCGGCTGCGGACCCTAAGTTTTCGCTCCACCCCGTGGCGCATGAACTTGCGCGCATTCTGGGTCGCGAGGTTCAGTTTTCAACCCAAACAGTGGGTGCTGAAGCCGTGGCTGCCACTAAGGCGCTGAATGATGGCGAGGTTCTTCTCATGGAGAACGTACGGTTTTTTCCCGGTGAAGAGGCCGGCGACACCGATTTTGCCGCGCAGCTGGCTCAGCTGGGCGACGCCTACGTCAACGACGCCTTCGGAACCGCACACCGCGCCCACGCATCCACTGCTGTGGTTGCGCAGCACTTCAAGGGACGAAGCGCATTTGGTCACGTGATGGCCAATGAGATCAAAAACGTAGACCGCGTTTTAGCGTCTCAAGAGAAGCCCGCAGTAGCTGTCGTGGGCGGATCTAAGGTTTCGAGCAAGATCGTCATCCTAGAGCGCCTTTTGGGCCGCGTAGACGCCCTATTGATCGGCGGAGGCATGGCGTTCACCTTTCTCAAGGCTCAAGGGGCCGAAATTGGCAGCAGCCTCGTCGAGGACGAACACCTCGAAACAGCCCGCCACATACTTTCTGCTGCCGCTGCACAGGGGGTGCGGATTCACCTTCCGTCTGACGTGGTTGCGGCCGACCGATTTGCTGCAGATGCCGTGACCCAAATCGTGCCAAGCTTCGCGATTCCGACGGGCTGGATGGGGCTGGACGTGGGCCCAGAGACCATTGCTGCGTACTCTGCTGTGGTTCGCGACGCTAAGACGCTCCTGTGGAACGGACCCTTGGGCGTCTTTGAGCTTGAGGCGTTTGAGCGCGGAACCCGTCAGCTTGGCGAGGCCATCGCAGTCGCGACCGAGGCCGGCACACTCTTTTCGCTGGTAGGCGGAGGCGACAGCGTCGCCGCGGTTGAACAGTTTGGGCTTTCGGATCGCGTGAGCTACGTCAGCACAGGCGGCGGAGCCATGCTTGAGTACCTAGAAGGCCGTGTCCTCCCCGGAATTCAGGCCGTCTACGACGCGGAATAAGTTGGGAGTCAGCCACTCTCCAAATTCGAGGGCGTAGCTGTAGTAGCTCGACTGGGCGCGAAGTTCCGCACCTGGGCCGATACTGGTAAATTCATCACCAATCCACCGTAGTGGGAGCGCCACCAGCGCGGCCACTAATACGCCTTTGGCCATTCCGGTCAACGCACCCAAAAGGCGGTTGAGCCAACCGAGCAAAATCAGCTTTGACAGGCGCGTGGCAATTTTGCCCAAGAGCACCACGGCTAGGTAGATTGCAAACAAACTGAGGTAGTAGGCCACGCCCTTCATGAGGCCCTCATCGTCAATGAATGCGCTCAAAAAGGGCTCAACGATGACCGCTAAGCGCCCCGCAAAGAGGTAGCCAAGAACCAATGCTAGCAGTCCAGCGAGGTCATTGATGAATCCGCGCCAAATTCCGCGTGCGGTAAAAAAAAGAAAGATTCCGAGAATGAGAACGTCGAGCGCCGTCATAAATCAGCAGCCACTGACGCCCTCGACGTAGGGCTGCACAACGATTTCAACGGTTGCCGT
>JBDLUG010000140.1:0-3894 GCA_039805405.1 Bacteroidota bacterium | reverse complement strand
GCCAAAGCGGCTGCAGTGGGCTCGTTGATGATGCGGCGCACCTTGAGTCCGGCGATTTCGCCTGCTTCTTTGGTAGCCTGACGCTGGGCGTCGTTAAAGTATGCCGGAACCGTGATGACGGCCTCGTCAACCGTGGTTCCGAGGTAGTCCTCAGCAGTCTTCTTCATTTTCTGAAGAATCATGGCCGAAATCTCTTGCGGAGTGTAGGCGCGGTCGTCAATCTGAACGCGGGGCGTATTGTTGTCGCCCTTCACTACTTTGTACGGAACGCGGCCCACTTCCTTCTCACTGTTGGAGTAGGACTCGCCCATAAAGCGCTTGATCGAAAAGATCGTTTTGGTAGGGTTGGTGATCGCCTGGCGCTTCGCGGGGTCGCCCACTTTGCGCTCGCCTCCGTCCACAAATCCGACTACCGAGGGCGTCGTGCGCTTGCCTTCTGAGTTCGGAATAACAACGGGCTCATTGCCCTCCATAACGGCGACACAGGAGTTGGTTGTTCCGAGGTCGATGCCGATAATTTTTCCCATGATTTGGAGTTCTTTGGTGTTGATTTGACCAAGATTGGGCAAGCACTGTACCACTGGCTGCACGGGGGCGGAACCCTGCCAAATTCAGACAATTTGGCAGTGGTGCACAAAAAAACCGCGCCGAATTGGCGCGGTTGAGCATTATGGGGTTTGCGGCGCGTCAGAAGCAGCGGTCCCAAAGGCGCTGGGGGCCGCAGGCGCAGGTGTCTCCGCCCGAGGCGCGGGCAAACTGAAGGGCGCACGTAAGATTTGAATTGCCCAAACTATCGAGCGAGGGATTTGACAGCCCTAGGTAGGGACGATAGATTGACGACTTGCTGCCGAAGATTCCGGCTCCGCCCTGAATGTTGGTAAAGAATGGTGGATCTTGGTTGATCGAGTTCGAGGGCTGCGATACCGAGATGTAGGTGGCGAGGTCGTCGCTGCCCGCGTTGAGGTACAGCGCCATGCCGCGAAAGAAGCGCACGTGGCCCGTGGCCGGCGCGGGAATCCGCTCCTTCAAAAACGTGTAAAACGTTTGGTAGTCAATGGTATTGCTGATAAGTACGTTACCCGAAAGGGTTCCGCCCGTGATGTACGGAAGCGGGTAGCGCACCGTGCGGCGCACCGAATCAGCCTGGCGACCAACGGGCATGTCCATGTAGTGAAAGTCCACATAGCCCTGGTAGGAACGGGCATTTTTAGCTTGATACCACTCGAGCTTGTACCCGTTTTTGGACGCAATGGCCAGCTTGAACGTACCAAAGTAGCCGGGTGACTTGAGCTTGATGCTGTCGACACAAGGCGTGCTCGCCGAGGCCAGCACGGCTGCGCCCGGAGCCTCGCGAAGCGTCAGCTCGTAGCGGTAGTCGGTGCGGTTCGCCAGCCGCGAAAATCCGGGGCGCACAAACCGGTAGACCTTGTGGCCCACACCGGTAAACAGTCCCGAATCCTTAGGAATGTCGGTGGTCTCGGTGTAGTTCTCTGTAAAAATTAAGGCTCCGTTTGGGCCAAAGGCCTTGAGTTCGGCAACCAAACTTGGGTAGTAAAGTGAGTCGGGGTGGTCAAAACCGCCCGCCGGCCCGTCCTCGCCCAAGTAGCTGCGGCCGATGCGCACGTACTGGGTGTCGCTCTTGGGGTTAATGACGCCGTAGACCACCGGCACACGCTCAAAGTCGGCGGTAACGTCAAGGGTGTTGTCGCAGCTGGCGAACAGTGCGATTCCGAATAAAAAGAGAAGGGCGCGTCGAAACATAGACCTCAAAGATAGCAATGCGGGGCCCTCGCCTACCTTTGCCCCATGTCGACGCAAAAAAAGACCGGTCCCGAGTCCTTTAAGAAGGTGACCACGCATTCGCTGGCCGAATTGAAGCACAGCGGAATCAAAATTTCAATGCTCACCGCCTACGACTACACGTTCGCGAAGCTGGTGGATTCCGCAGGTGTTGACGTCATTCTCGTCGGCGATTCGGCGAGCAACGTGATGGCCGGCCACGAGACGACCTTGCCCATCACGCTCGACCAAATGATTTACCACGCGTCCAGCGTGGTGCGCGGAGTCGACCGCGCCCTTGTGGTGGTGGATTTGCCCTTCGGAAGCTACCAAGGCAACCCCAAAGAGGCGCTGAGTTCCGCGATTCGCATCATGAAGGAGTCGGGTGGCCATTCGGTGAAGCTCGAGGGAGGCAGCGAGGTTGCCGCCACCGTACTGCGTTTGGTTCAGTCGGGGATTCCGGTGATGGGCCACTTGGGGCTTACCCCCCAAAGCATTTACCAGTTCGGAACCTACGCGGTGCGCGCCAAAGAAGATGCCGAAGCCACCAAACTTATCGAGGACGCCCTTGCCCTGCAAGAAGCCGGTTGCTTTGCCCTGGTTTTAGAAAAAATCCCGGCGGCCCTTGCTGCCAAAGTCACTAAGGCGCTGCGGATTCCGACCATCGGAATCGGCGCAGGTGCAGACGTCGACGGCCAAGTTTTGGTTTTGCACGACATGCTGGGTATGAACACCGAGTTCAATCCGCGCTTTTTGCGCCGCTACGCACAGTTGGGCGAAGTAATCCCGGCAGCGATTCGCCAGTACGTCGCCGATGTACGCGCCCACGACTTCCCGAACGACCAAGAACGCTACTGATGGCGAGCCCCCGCGTTCTCTGGGAAGACAACCATCTTCTGATTGTGTTCAAGCCCGCCGGCCTGCTGGTTCAGGGCGACGAAACGGGTGACCCCACCCTACTCGACTGGGCCGCCGAAGACGTGGCGCGCCGCTTTGGCAAGCCGGGCAAGGCCTTTATTGGGCTTCCGCACCGCCTCGACCGCCCCACGAGCGGAATCGTCGTGCTCTGCAAAACTTCAAAGTCACTTGCACGCATGAACGCGCTCTTTGCCGACCGCGGAATCAAAAAGACCTACCAGTGCCTCGTCGAAGGCCATCCCACAGAGTCTGAAGGGCGCCTCGAGCACATGCTCTGGCGCGACGGGGTAAAAAAGAAGTCGTTTGTCTCGACCCGCAAGGATGCCCAGCGCGCCGTTCTGCACTACACAGTGCGTGCCGCCGGCGACCGCTACAGCCTCGTCGAAGTGGACCTCGAGACGGGGCGCCACCACCAAATCCGCTGCCAGATGCAAGCCATCGGTCACCCCATTAAGGGCGACCTGAAGTACGGCGGTAAGCGGCCCAACTCCGACGGCGGAATCGACCTTTGCGCCCAGCGCATCCAGTTTGAGCACCCGGTCAGCAAGGCGCCCATTGATGTGTCGGTCGAGCCAGAGTTCTCGATCTCCTTTTAGTACGTTAAAACTTTAGCGACCGTTTGGTGGACGATGTCCACCACTTTGGGATCTACGCTACCGAGTCGCTGCACCAGGCGCGACCGATCCAAGCTGCGCAGATGAACGACTAGCACTTCGCTGGGCACCGACAATCCATTTTCAACTGAGGGCTGCAGCTGCGGGTTTCCTGCATAACCGTGCAGTTTCGACGTCAGAGGGCACACCCAAACCACATTGAGGTGGGCGTTCATCAAATTGCCGCTCACCACCAGCACGGGGCGAAATCCTGCCTGCTCACTGCCGCGCACGGGATTGAGGTCCGCCGTCCAAAGCTCACCCTGGGCGGCCATCACCGAGCTGTTCAAGGTAGGCGGCCATTCCCTCTTCGGCGACCAGCAATGTATCGGGGTCGCACGCCATTCGCTGGTACGACGCGCGGAATTCGGCCTTGTCTAACTGCTCTAGGTAAATGCGCAGGGCCCGCTCAATGAAGCGGTTGCGCGGAAGCCCGTACGCCTCAGCCCGCTGGGCGAGGTCGCGCAGAAGGTCGTCGGGCAAACTGGTGGTAAATGCTGGCATACCCCAAAATTACAGTGAATTGAGGCTGTACGTACGCTTT
>JBDLUG010000139.1:0-3898 GCA_039805405.1 Bacteroidota bacterium | reverse complement strand
GCCGTACTTCTTGAGGATCCACATGAGCCACGACTCTTTGGTGGTGTCGACAAAGGTGCTAATCAACGGATCGCTGTCGCGCACGTTATCGTACTTGAATTCCGCCAAAAGCATCTTGCCGTACCCCGTCACGAGCGGACAGCTCGAGTAGCCTTCGTACCTCAAGGGTGAGGTGGTGTGGGCTTCGGTGGCCCGAATGTGTTCGACGACGACCGGGGCCTGCTTGCGAATCGCTGCACCCGTTTTGGCGGTCGGAAGCGCGGCGCTATCGCCGATTCCGTACACATTCAGAAACTTGGGGTGGTTGAGCGTGTGGATGTCGACTTCAAGCCAGCCTTTGTTGGCGCCCTCGGCAACCGCCAAGGGGCTTTCTTGAATGAACTTGGGTGCCGTTTGGGGCGGAGCCAAGTGAAGCATGTCGTAGGGCATCACTATTTCGGTGTCGCCCAGAACCTCTTCGTGCAGTTTGACATTTTTCTGCGCCAAACAGTCGTTGCCTGCCGTCGCGGTGTTGTAGCGAAAGGTGATGGTCTTGGCCGCACTGTCGATGCGGATTGGGGCGTAAAACGGTTTAAAAATGATACTGCGACTGGCAATAATGTGGTTGAGCGTTTTGGCAAATTCTTTGACGCCAAAAATTACGCCCCCAGGTGCAGCAAATACCACGTTTGTCTTTTCGCGGACTTCGTGCTTCCTGAAGTAGTGCTCGGCCAAGTACATGATCTTTTGCGGTGCACCTCCGCACTTGATGGGAGTCGAGGGCTGCGTAAACACCGCGTTGCCGCCTTTAAAGTTCTTGAGGACTTCCCACGTCTTTTCGGGGTCGATGTAGTTGGAGCAGACCTCAGGCGTCTCAAGCGCTTCGGCCAAGCCCGGAAGCAGGCTCATGTCGTAGATCAAGCCCGGGCTTAAAATGAGGTAGCGGTAGCCGTAGGCGGTTCCGCCTTCGGTCGTGACCTGGTTGTGCTCGGGTTGGAGGCTGCCAATGCGCTCCTTAATCCACGTGGCGCCCTTGGGCATGTAGTTCGCGGTTTTGCGCTTGGTCGCGGCCATGCTGAACGTGCCCGCGCCCACAAGCGTCCAAGCCGGTTGGTACCAGTGGTCTTCGCTTGGCTCAAATACGGCCACGCTTAGGTTCGGAAGTTTGCGGCGAATTTGCGCCGCGGTCATGATTCCGCCGGTTCCGCCGCCGACGATAAGTACGTCAAATGTGTTCATGGTAGTTGGATGTAAGGGTCTGTTAAACCTATACCTTTCTGAGTGAACTACGTGTGACCTGGATCACATTTGTGGCAATGCAGTTTTAACCCCACCTTTGCATTCTATGGCGAATTTGCCGCGGAACTCCGCTGTTTTGGTTCTGGCATGGCCTGAGGTGACTGCTCGAGGCGAAGAGGGAATTGTAAAGTTTCTTCGCTCTATTGGTGTGGTCAAAAACGTCAATATGATGGTGGGCCATGCGGCCATGATGATTGCCGAGGGCTCGTCGCTTCGGTACTACGATTTTGGCCGCTACATTACCCCCCGCCGCATGGGGCGAATTCGGTCCGCCGAGACCGATCCGGCGCTGGCGTTTGCGACGGTTCCGCAGTGGGACGAGCAGGGCCGACTTTCCAACATTGATGAGGTGTGCCGCGAGCTTGACGCCAAGTCGGCATCGACCCATGGTGAAGGCTTGCTTCAGTTAAGCGTTTACTACACTCCGAACGTGCACAAGGTCGAAACCAAAGCGCGCGACCTGCAGTTTGGCGGTCTGATTGGCTACCACGGGTTGGACCCCAAGCAAACCAATTGTGCGCGCTTCGTGCAAACATCCCTGCTTGCAGGCATCGACCACGAGCCCGCCCACTACTCGCGCTACAAGCGTCCGGTGACGTACACGGCCCCGACCCCGTACTTTAACGTGCTTGCTGCTGCCCAAGACGGCGAGCGCTACCTCGAGTGGCGCAACGGTCATGCCGAATGGAAGCAGGCCCCGCTGATTAAAGCCTGGTGGGATGTCACCGCCAACATTTTTGCCTCGGTGAGCCGCAGCAAAACGGGCCATTTGCACCGCGACGAAGTGGTGGGCAAGCTTGATGAGCCATCCGTTCGTCCCGAAGGGGTTCCGGGGGACTCCGTGTACTTAGGCGGAATCGGCGAGGGGGCCTGGTACCGCACGCAGCCGTCCGCAGACCGCATCCTTGTGGGTGAACGCCACGCCTATTCGGGCGAACACGACTTTACCGGCCATTTTGAGGCCGAAGAGGCGCTGGTGCGCCAGCTCGGTCAGTCTGAGGCGCGCCTCGTGCACGACAGCCACTTCGGGTGGTTGACCATTGAACAGAGTAACGGCCTGAAGCATCGGGCCTACCGTATTAAAAATGATTGAAGAACTATTGCTTTCGGGCTGCGACGAGCGAATCGCGATTCGCCCTGAGACCGGCGCCAACCAGTACCACCTACACCCCACCAGGTACGAGGAGCTGCTGATGCGCGGGTCGTGCACGTGCGGAACCCTCACTCCCGACGGCCACCTCAGCGCAGAACGGTTTGTGCGGGACTACCGCACGGCCGACGACGCGTCCTGGATTCGCCAGCAGACCAAGCGCATGCAGACGCTTTTTGACGGCGGACGCGGCGACGAGTTTCACATCTACTACGGTCCGTCGGGCAGTGACATGATGTACTGGCCGCTGCTGATGCAGTCCATGCTGCATCCCGGTCAAACGATTACCAACATCGTGAGTTGCCCCGAAGAGCTCGGTTCAGGTTCGATTTTGGCCGCAGAGGGCAAGTACTACGCAAACACCAATCAGTACGGAGACGGTGTTCCCAAGGGCGAATTGGTTACGGATTCGTTTGCCGTCGACGTTCAGTTTTTGCCCGCCCGCGAGGTGAGCGGCCACATCGCCGACCGCAAGCAGGCCATTCGCGACATCATTGCCGCCCGCCCGGGTCAGCCCATTGTGGGCAATTTGGTCTTCGGATCCAAGTCCGGAATCAAGGACGACCTCGACATCATCGACGAGTTTCGCGAGGGCGTTATGTGGGTCGTGGACATGTGCCAGTTTCGCACGCACCGAGCTTTGGTGCACGAGCTGCTTTCAAAAGGCGTCATGCTGATGGTGACTGGGTCTAAGTTCTACCAGGCTCCGCCGTTTTGCGGGGCCTTGCTGGTTCCAAAGTTTTGGACCGAGCTGCTCATGGGGCAACCCGCAGATCACTTGCGCGACTACGGTCGACTGTTTACCGCTGCGGACGCACCACCCGACTTGCCCCAACTACGGTCCATTTGGCCCGACCACGCCAACGCGGGCCTGCGCCTCCGCTGGGAGATCGCCCTTGACGAAATGGAGGCCTACCTAGGGATTCCGCAAGAAGAGACCGACGCGCTGATTCGCCGCTGGAGCCGCGTGGTGATTGGCCGACTCGCCCTGAGCGACCGCTTCGGAATGATGCCCGACATGGAGCTGACCAACGACAGCATTATTTCGTTTACGGTTTCGGCCGGTGGACGTGAGCTGGACTACGACGAGCTGAAAAAGTTGTTTGACACCTTGGTGTTGGGCGAGCACCCGAGTTTAAATGGTTTTAAGCGAGTATTCCTCGGTCAACCCGTGCGCTACGGGGAGCGATCGTTCATTCGCTTGGCCCTTGGTTCGTACTCGATTCGCAAGCTCATGGAGCCCAACGGATTTGATCCCTACAACGACCTGCACGTCGTGGACTTGATCGAGCGCACCGCCATCGAACTTTTTGAGTCTTAGGCATGCATCCGCTGCACGAAGAGGCCCTTTGGGCGGCACGCCAGGTTCCGCGAGCCCCTGAGGACTCGGCCGTGCTCTTTGTGTCACTGAACGCCCTAGACGCCCAGTTGAACGCGTTGGCGTCGGCATGGGCACACCCCAACTGCAAC
>JBDLUG010000138.1:0-4206 GCA_039805405.1 Bacteroidota bacterium | reverse complement strand
TACCTGCTGCACAGGTTGCTTCAAGTGACGGTCGTGTGAAGGCTTCACCGTTGGCCCGCTCGCTCGCGAGCGACTTGGGCGTAAACCTCGCCGGAATTCAAGGAACGGGCGACGGAGGTCGCATCACGAAGCGAGACGTTGAGTTGGCTGCGGCTTCGCCTGCCGCGGCTCCCGCTACCGTTTCGGCACCGGCAGCTGTAAACTACCCAAGCTCTGGGCACACCGATACCCCGGTATCGCAGATGCGCAAGACCATCGCCAAGCGTTTGGCCGAGTCAAAGTTTACGGCACCCCACTTTTACCTAACTGTGGCCGTGGATATGTCTGCAGCCGCTGCGGCGCGCACTGAAATCAATTCCGCCGGAGACGTAAAAATTTCGTTCAATGACCTCGTGGTGAAGTCGGTAGCCAAGGCACTCAAGAAGCACCCTGCGGTTAATTCCGCATGGATGGGTGACTTTGTGCGCACCAACTACGACGTGCACATCGGTGTAGCTGTTGCGGTTGAAGATGGACTCTTGGTCCCCGTCGTTCGCCATGCTGACGCGAAGGGTCTCGCTGAAATCTCATCTGAAGTACGTTCGTTCGCTCAAAAGGCAAAGGATAAGAAGCTCCAGCCAAGCGATTGGGCGGGCAACACCTTTACCATTTCGAACCTTGGAATGTTTGGCATTGAAGAATTCACCGCCATCATCAACCCGCCCGACGCGGCCATTTTGGCGATCGGTGGAATTCAAGAGGTTCCAGTGGTGAAGAACGGCGCAGTTGTTCCAGGCCAGGTGATGAAGATGACGTTGAGCTGCGACCACCGCGTGATTGACGGCGCAACAGGAGCGGCGTTTTTGAATACGGTCAAGGGCTACCTCGAGCGGCCTTTGTCGCTCATACTCTAAGATTTAAGAGGGCGGCAAGACCGCCCTTTTTTAGCGAGCACCATTAAGGTTAGAATGAATCTAAATACCCACGCAAAGCGCAACCTCCTTTGTACCTTGGCCCAATGAACTTGTCGCAACTCGGTGTGGGCCAGAAAGCCCTGATTTTACAGGCCCCCGTGGAGCTTCCGGTCAAGCTCTTTGAGATGGGTTGCCTTCCGGGTGAAGAGGTGGAACTCGTCTTTGCCGCTCCCTTTCGTGACCCTTTGTGCTTTCGGGTTCAAGGCACCTTAGTGAGCATGCGGCGCGAACTTGCGGAACTGATTCCAATTACTGAGCCCCATGTCGGCTAAGCGCGCGCTGAGGGTAGCCCTCGTAGGTCGGCCGAATACCGGCAAGTCGTCGCTGTTTAATCGACTTACGGGTCTCAACCAAAAGGTTGGGAACTACCCTGGGGTCACCATGGAAAAGCACGTGGGCCTCGCCAAAATTGGCGCGGGTGCCTTAGCTGAGGTTATCGACCTCCCTGGGGTGTACAGTTTGCACCCTTCGTCCGACGACGAACGGGTGGTGATGCAGGCCCTCACGACGAATTCCGACGCCGAGCGCTCAGATGTAGTTGTAGGCCTTGCAGACGGAACCAACCTCAAGACGTGCCTTTTTGTGTTTACTCAGGTTCTTGACCTTGGATTCCCGGCGGTACTCGCGGTTACGATGGTTGATGAAATGGAGCGACGTGGAGCGCAACTCGACATCCCCGCGCTCGAATCCGCACTCGGTGTTCGGGTGGTACCGGTGAACAGCCGCACGGGGCTCGGGTTTGACCAACTTCAAGAGGCCATCCTCGGTGCAAAGCCAAGTACCCAAGGCCCCTTCTTTCAGCCGGCTGGCGCCCATTTGCCGTGGCTCCAAAAAAAACAGGAGTGCATTGGGGCAGGATTGACCTACCGCGCTTGGCTTGATGGATTAAGTGATCCCGACTTCGCCGAAAGTGTCCGCGCCTCAGGTCGAAGCCCAGAACGCGCCCGGGCCGACGAAGCCATTCAGCGCTACCGATGGGTGAACCAATGGCTCCGCAAGGTGTACCACTATGACCCGGTGCGCGACCGCCGGGCAGCGGCTCGCTTTGACCGCATCGTCGTGCATCCCGTTTGGGGAAGTGTCTTTCTCTTTGGGGTCTTGTTTGTCCTCTTTCAGGCACTGTTCTATGGGGCGTCTGTCCCGATGGACGCCATCGATGGCGGAATCGCCAATTTGGCTTCCTGGCTTCACGGCGTGCTCCCCAGCGGATTTCTCAATCACTTTATCACAAGTGGATTGCTCCCGGGCATCGCAGGAGTCTTAATTTTTTTGCCCCAAATAGCCCTGCTCTTTTTCTCGATTGCCCTGCTCGAAGAAACGGGCTACATGGCTCGGGTCGTCTTTATCATGGACCGCTTTATGCGACCCTTTGGCCTGAGCGGTAAGTCGGTGGTTCCCTTGGTGAGCGGAACCGCGTGCGCCATTCCGGCCGTTATGAGTACCCGAAACATGGAATCCGCCCGCGAGCGCTGGCTGGCTATCGCGGTCACGCCGTTAATGACCTGTTCGGCGCGCTTGCCCGTCTATGCACTCATTATTGGTCTGGTCGTGCCCAATACGCCTTGGCTCGGAATCAGCCTGCAGGGACTCACTCTTTTTGGGCTCTATGCATTGGGATTTGCAGCAGCCCTTGTGGGATCGGCGCTCTTGAACCGCATGGTTCCGCGGCAAAAAGCCACACACTTTCTGATGGAAATGCCCCCGTACCGCATGCCCATTGCCCGCAACGTCGCCACCGCGGTTTGGACCCGCTCGCGGTCGTTTGTGGTCGAAGCCGGTAAAATCATTGTTTCTATTAGCATCGTCCTGTGGTTTTTGGCGAACAGCGGTCCCAAAGGGCTTCCCGACTTTAGTGCCAGTTATGAGCCCATGCCCATCGAAGAAAGCTACTTGGGCAGCATTGGTCGCGGAATTCAGCCCGTGCTCGCGCCCCTGGGCTACGACTGGAAGATTTCTGTGGCCATCGCCTCGTCGTTTGTGGCGCGCGAGGTCTTTGTTGGAACCATGGCCACATTATATAGTGTAGACGGTGACGACATTGCACCAGTTCGCGCTCGGATGGCCGACGAAATCAATCCCGATACCGGCAAACCCTACTTCAATTTGGCGGTGGGCGTTTCGCTTTTAGTCTTTTACGCATTTGCGCTTCAGTGCATGAGCACCCTTGCCGTAGTTGTGCGCGAAACCCGCAGTTGGCGCTTTGCCATCCTTCAGTTTACGGCCTATGCCGCGGTGGCCTACGCCGCCGCTTGGATCGCTTTTCGCCTGATTTCCTATCTTACCTTATAATATGTCAGCTGTAGTTCTTTGGACCATGTTTTGGTGGAGCATCGCGGCAATCGTCGATCGACTCATTCCCAAGCCATCGTGCTCGGAATCGTGCGGCTGTACCTCGAAATCATGAAAAAACTTCTTGTCACGGGGGCTTCCCGCGGAATTGGGCGCGCTACAGCGCTTGAATTGGTCAAAATGGGTGCTTCGGTGCACGCGACGTCGCGGACGGATTTTGCCCTCCAAGGCTGCACTACCCACGTACTTGATCATTCTGATCCGGATTCTGTGGCCCACTTGCGGAATTCGCTCTCGGGTGTACTTCTGGACGGAATCGTGCTGAACGCGGGCGCGCTCATCAGCAAGCCATTTCGCGAACTCACACCTCGAGACTTCCAGACCATGGCTCTGGCTAATTGGTCCGGACCGGCGCTTCTCGTCCAGGAACTCCTGCCGTTGCTCGCTCCGGGCGCGCATATTGTGTTCATAAGTAGTATGGGCGGATTCCAGGGCGCATCCAAGTATCCGGGCTTGCTCGCCTACGCAACAAGTAAAATGGCCATGGCAGGATTAGCAGAATGCCTCCAGGCGGAACTCGGTCCCGAGGGCTTCGTATTCAACACACTGTGCCTCGGAGCCGTACAAACTGAAATGCTCACTGAGGCATTCCCAGGATACCAGGCCCCCGTGACCCCTGAAACTATGGGGTCGGCAGTGGGGCATTTCGCCCTACACGGTCACAAAACCCAGGCGGGTCAAGTGATTCCCATGGCAATGAGCAATCCGTGACAAAATTTTGTCCTTGATTATCAGCGTTTAGCGAAATAATTGCAAAAACTTCTTGGATTAGACTTGCAGACTTAGAAAGTCGCATTACATTTGCAGCCCCAACGGAGACAGTGTAGCACTCACGAGAGCTGCACGAGACCGCGGGGGAGACGGAAGCAGAAGCTTCGACGTTCTTTAACATATTGTGAAATCG
>JBDLUG010000137.1:0-4262 GCA_039805405.1 Bacteroidota bacterium | reverse complement strand
CCAGGTTCACCTGGAGCTCTTTGTAAAAGTTCAGCCGGACTGGCGCGACAACGCCCGTTCGCTCAAGCAATTCGGATACTAGTATGAGGTCGTTAATCGCCATTGTAGGTCGCCCCAACGTGGGCAAGTCGACGTTTTTTAACCGCCTGGTGCAAAAGCGCGAAGCCATTGTGGATTCGGTGGCCGGTGTGACGCGCGACCGCCACTACGGTAGTGCCGAGTGGGGTGGACGCGTGTTTACGCTCGTGGATACGGGCGGATGGGTCGAAGGTTCCGACGATGTATTTGAGGGCGAAATTCGCCGTCAGGTCAAGGCGGCCCTCGACGAGTGCAACGCCGTCCTCTTTTTGGTGGATGCTGAAGACGGATTAAGTCCGGACGATGAAGAAATTGCGCAGCTCCTTCGCCGCCAAAAGAAGCCGGTCCTGCTCGTGGCCAACAAAGTAGACAACCATTCGCGTTCAGCGCAAGCTGCTGAATTCTATAGCCTTGGGTTTGGAGAACCCTTTGCACTTAGTTCGGTGAACGGCAGCGGAACCGGCGAGTTGCTCGACCAGCTTATTTCGGTGCTGCCCCCCGCGTCTGAAGATGAAAGCAATGAGCTTGACCCCTGGGAAGGCCTGCCGCGCCTGGCCATCGTAGGCCGTCCGAATGTGGGCAAGTCGTCGATTACCAACGCTCTTTTTGAAGAAGAAGTCAGTATTGTAACCGACATAGCCGGCACGACGCGCGACACGGTCAACCAGCGCTTTACCAAGTTCGGAATGGACTTCGTGCTGCTTGATACAGCCGGGCTCCGCAAAAAAGTCAAGGTGCATGAGGACCTTGAATTTTACAGCAACATGCGTACGCTGCGCACCATCGAAGATTCCGACGTGTGCATGCTCGTAATTGACGCGGCGCACGGACTCGAGGCCCAAGATTTGGCCATCACGAGTGTGATTCACAAGAACCGCAAGGGGCTGATTGTGGTCGTCAATAAGTGGGACCTCGTCGAGAAGCAGACCCAAACGCTTGAGGAGTACAAGGCAGCGATCAAGAAACGTTTGCAACCGTTTAACGACGTGCCCATCGTCTTCACCTCGGCGCTCACCAAGCAGCGCGTGCTGAAGGCCATCGAAGAGGCCATGGAAGTGTACCGCCGCCGTTCGACCCGAATTTCGAAGACAGATCTCAACGATCGCCTGCTTTCAATGGTCAAGTACCAGCCGCCCCCCATTTACAAAGGCAAGGAGATCAAGATCAAGTTCATCACGCAGCTTCCGACCAAGTACCCGCAGTTTGTGTTTTTCTGCAACCTGCCCCAGTACGTCAAGGACAGCTACTCGCGTTTTGTCGAGAACCAAATGCGCCAGATGTACGACTTGAGCGGAGTTCCGATTGACCTCTTCTGGCGGAAGAGTTCATAGGTAGTGGCCATTTAGGCTGAATATCCAAACGGTGGACTCGTCAAATCGATAGACCAGCCGATGTTCGAGTGTAATCCTTCGGGACCAGTACCCCTTTAAGTTATGCTTTAGGGCCTCTGGCTTGCCGATGCCAGAGGTTGGTGTTCGTTGAATAGCGTGAATTAAATCATGGACACGCTGTGGCGATGGTTGATTGGTTTCAATAAGTTTAAAAAGTTCATCCATCGCCTTCGGAGTGAAAACGACCGAACGCATTATTCAAGCGGAATCCCTCGTCCTTTGGCTAATTCCAGTTCACCCTTCAGTACGTCTACGGCGAGCCTAAGGTCATTGTATTCTTGAATGGACATTAATACGGCACCCCTCCCTTTGGAGCGTTTAATTACCACTAGCTCGTTGTCGTGCTCGACCTTGTCTAGAAGAGATTTGAGCTCAGCTCGGAGTTCAGAGTAGTTGACGGCAACCATGTTTACGTACGTATTTACGTACGAATTTAGGGAAAATTTAATACTGTTCATGGGTGCAAGCTCCAAAAAAGAGTCCGCACACAGCCGTGGTTAAATGGATGTTTCGAACTACTTCGTGGCCGCCCGAAACGCCGCCTCGAGGTCTTCTTTACCCGGGCCAAAGGTTTCAATCGAGGCTTCGCGTACCAGTTGTCCGCGGCGAATGAATCCGACGACGTCGCACATCGCCTGCACTTCTTGCATGATGTGGGTGCTGAGAATTACCGTTTTGTCGCGACCGACGCGGCGAATCAGCTGGCGGATTTCGACGAGCTGGTTGGGGTCAAGACCGGTGGTGGGCTCGTCGAGAATCAACACTTTGGGGTCGTGAATCAGGGCGGCGGCGAGGCCGACGCGCTGGCGGTAGCCCTTTGAAAGCTCGCCGATGCGCTTGTGCCGCTCGGGCGTGAGTCCCACGTCGGCGATGAGTTGCTCAGCGCGGTCGCGGTCAACTTGGTAGAGGTCTGCGACGTAGTGCAGGTACTCGGTCACGTACAGGTCGGGGTAGAGCGGATTCTGCTCGGGTAGGTAGCCCAGAATGCGGCGCACTTCGAGGCTGTCGGTGGCGCAATCCATTCCGTGAACGCGTGCGGAACCTTCGTCGGCTGGAATAAGTCCGCACACAATTTTCATAAAGGTCGACTTGCCCGCGCCGTTGGGGCCGAGCAGGCCATAGATCTGTCCGGGTTGGGCGTTCAGGGTAAATCCGTCGAGCGCATTTTGGCGCCCGTAGGTCTTGCGAAGATTTTCTGCAGCAATCGACATAGCGAAGAGTAACGAAGGCCGAAGGTAAGCCGATATCTTTGGTGTTCCGATGGAAGCCCTCGTCTTAAAATCAACCGGAAGCTGGTACCGACTGCAGTTCGCCGACGGAACCCAGGCCGACGCGCGCCTGCGCGGCGCGCTCCGCCTTGCGGGCAGCCGCGCAACCAACCCCGTGGCGGTAGGCGACCAGGTCGAGGTGGTTCCTGAATCCGAAGGACGCTGGGCGATTACGGCGGTGGGCGAGCGCCGAAACCATTTGATTCGCAAGTCAGTGAATCTGTCGCACAAGTCTCAAGTGCTTGCGGCCAACATGGACCAAGCGGTGCTCATTGCCACAGTTGCTGAGCCGGTGACGCTGTACGGATTCATGGATCGCTTTTTGGCGACGGCTGAGGCCTACCAGATTCCGACCGTGATCGCCTTTAACAAGGTGGACGCGCTTGACGAGGCCAGCGAGGCCGAGTTGGCCTACCGCGAGGCGGCCTACGGGCAGGCGGGCTACCGCACCTTGAGGGTGTCGGCCGAGACGGGCGAGGGGCTCGACACCCTACGTGAGGTGCTTCGGGGCAAGGTTTCGCTGTTTAGCGGACACAGCGGCGTCGGCAAGAGCAGCATGGCCAACCGACTGCAGCCCGGGCTCGACCTAAAGACCGGTGCGATAAGTTCGGCCCACGGGCAGGGGCAGCACACGACGACGTTTGCCGAGATGCATCCGCTCGATTTGGGCGGATTCTTGATCGACACCCCCGGAATCCGCGGCTTTGGCCTCGTCGACATGGAACGCGCGGAGATCAGCCACTACTTTCCTGAAATCTTTGCTATTTCATCAAGTTGCCGGTTCAGCAGCTGCCTTCATGCGGACGAGCCGGGATGTGCCGTGCGCGACGCGTACGAGGGCAACAAACTGGCTCCGACCCGATACGAGAGCTATTTGAGTATGCTGGCGGGCGACGACGAAGAGGATCCGTACCGCCACGGAGCCTACAAGGAACTCAAAGGCCGCACGCGATGAGGGTGGTGGTGCAGCGCGTGCTCGAGGCGAGCGTAACGATTGACGGCAAGCTGCACAGCCGCATTGGCCCCGGACTGCTCGTCTTGGCCGGCTGGGAAGAGGCCGACACGTCAGAGGACAACGCCTGGATGGCCCAAAAAATCAGCAAGATGAGGCTGTTTCCGGACGCCGAAGGCGTAATGAACCGATCTGTGATGGAAGCCGGCGGTGAGCTGCTCGTCGTGAGTCAGTTCACGCTGCACGCATCGACCAAGAAGGGCAACCGCCCAAGTTATTTCAAGGCGGCGCACCCGCGGATCTCGGTTCCGCTGTACGAAGAATTTCTCGACGTGCTCTGGAACGAGGCCAACCTGCCCGTGAAGTCGGGCGTGTTCAGCGCCGACATGAAGGTGGCCCTGGTCAACGACGGCCCCGTAACGATTACAATGGACTCCAAAAACAAGGAATGATGACGTTTGACGACCAAAAGCCCGTGGGGGCCCTGCAAGCTGAAGTGGATCAGTGGATCGCCGATTTTGGGGTGCGCTACTTCAACGAGCTGACCAACATGGCCCAACTCAGCGAAGAGGT
>JBDLUG010000136.1:0-4284 GCA_039805405.1 Bacteroidota bacterium | reverse complement strand
CAGTTGGGGGCGTGCTGCACGGCAAAGTCGAGCTGGCTGATTCCGAGAAAGAATCCGAAGTGAAGCGGCTTTTGGTCAAAGCGCGGAAGGTTGGGCGTCTGCCCAACGGCAAGCACCGCAGTGGTGATGCTAAGCACAAAAAGCCAATGGCGCATAGAGCTAGAACGGCGCAGGGAGCGGATTATTTCGTGGCGACGTACAAACTGGCGATTCCAAGCGTCAGCGGCCGAATGCGCACCGAAGTGAATCCAGCTTCTCGAAGTTTGGTGGCGAAGGCTTCGCCGTAGGGAAACGCCTGCACGCTGTCGGGTAGGTAGGTGTAGGCCGAAGCGTCTTTGGAGATGAGTCGGCCGATGCGCGGGAGGATGTTCTTGAAGTAGAACAGGTATAGGGGTCGGAACGGCCACGAGGTGGGCTGCGAGAATTCGAGGACGGCGAGGGTTCCGCCGGGCTGAAGCACACGGTTCATGTCGCGAAGTCCCTGCTCGAGGTTTTCGAAGTTGCGTACGCCAAAGGCGACCGTGATGGCGCCGAAGCTTGCGTCGTCGTAGGGAAGTTGCTCTCCGTCGCCAAGGTCGAGTCGGACTCGGTCGTCTTTGCGGCGGGCGCGGACTTTTTGACGGCCTACGTCGAGCATTCCGGCAGAGATGTCGACGCCCACGACGTTGGAACTGGGAATTCCGTCGGCTAGGGCGAGGGCGAGGTCGGCTGTTCCGGTCGCCACGTCGAGGATTTGGGTGGCCCCGGTGGCGCGGATTTCACGTACGGTTTTGCGGCGCCAGATTTGGTCGATTCCGACCGAGAGAATGCGGTTTAGAGCATCGTACTTGGGCGAAATCGCATTAAACATTTCGGCGACTTGCTCCTTTTTGGAGCCTTCTGGGCTGTACGGTTTGACTTGGCTCATTATCCTACTTGAACGCGTGCGTTGGGGTATCGGTAATCTTGGGAATCCTTGCGTTTACTGGTCAACGCAAAAGCAAGGGTTACGGTTCCGACGCGACCGATCAACATTGAAATCATGAGGATCGTTTTGCCGGAAGTGCTGAGCTCTGAGGTGATGCCGGTCGAAAGGCCTACCGTGCAGAAGGCCGAAAGTTCTTCAAACGCAATTCGGGCTAAGCCGAGGTGGCCGTCGGTGATGCTGAGGGCAAAAATTCCGAGAAGTACGACAGAAGCCGAAAAGAGAAATACGCTCAGGGCCAAATTGAGAAGCTCCACGGGGATCGTTTGGCGAAAGAGTTCGACGCGTTTGCGGCCGCGAATGGTTCCTAAAGCGTTTAAAAATACCAGGGCAAACGTACTGGTTTTGACCCCGCCGGCTGTGGAACCTGAGCTTCCGCCGATGAACATAAATAGCATCACCACGAGAAGGGTTGGTAGGCCAATGGCCCCGAAGTCCACGGTGTTAAATCCGGCAGTTCGCGTCGTAATGGATGAAAAAACAGAATGGTACAGGGCCATGGCGGGACTTTGACCAGAAAGGGTTCCGTGCTGTTCGAGAATGAAAAACAGCAGTGCGCCCAGCGGAACCAAAATGGCGATCGCGTAGACCGCAATTTTAGTGTTTACCGAAAAGTGAACCCAGGGTTTGCTGCGGCGTTGCTTGAGCGCTTTGTAGCTAAAGACCTCATAAATGGGACTAAATCCGAGGCCGCCAAGAACCACGGTGAGCGCGATAACGAGTCCGAGCGGGACGTTTCCGAGTAAACTGGCGTCTGCAAGACCACCTGTGTACAGGCTGAATCCGGCGTTGTTGAACGCGCTAATGGCGTGAAAAATGGAGTGAAAGACGCGGTCGCCCACCGTCGCGAAGTGATGGTCGCCCCACGAGATAAAGAGCAACGCGGCGCTCACCGCTTCAAAGAGCAAGCTAAAACGCACGATTTGGCCGGTCAATTGAACACTCGTTTCAAGTGATTCGGCCGAATAGCTGGCTTGGAGCATGCTTTTGTAGCGGGTTCCGACGCCCGGATTGGCCAAGAGGGCAAAGAGCGAGGTGAAGGTGATGAAGTTCAAGCCCCCGAGCTGAATGAGCACCATCAAAATAACCTTGCCCTTGAAGGTCAAGACTGTAGCGATGTCAAACGTACTGAGGCCCGTGACGCAGACCGCCGAAACGCTGGTGAACAGTGCGTCCATCGCGCTTAAACCCTGTGGAAGTCGCGACATTTCAGGCATCGCGAGCAGTCCCGCGCCCAGCAGCGTAATGAGGCTAAAGCTCAGCGCTAAGAGGGCAGGGGGGCTGAGCTTCATGTGGGGCAGCAGCCTACTGGCCTTGCCTAGCTCGAGCGCGATAAAGACCAAAAAGTAGCCCTGAACAAGAAGCATGAATAGTTCGTCAAATCGCTTGACGCCCATGAGGTTACCTATGGCTGCGGTGAGTTCAAAGTTGAAAAAGTTGATCGACGCAATGTTGACCAACATGTAGAGCATCAAGCTGAATTCAAAGCGGGACTTTCGCACGTATTCGATGGGCGAAAAATCGTAAAAGAGCTCGGCGAAGTACTTAAAAATGTAAAATCCGATCGTGGTTTTGAGCAAGAGGTCCACGAGGGCCTTTTCACTGGGCTCGAGATGGTATCCGTGCGACACAATGAGCGCCGATACAGACAGCAGCGACAGCGGAACGCTGAGGTAGCGCAGTGTTTTAACGACCGCTACTTTACTGTCGTAGATCCGAAGGTTGATGCGCTCTCGAATCTGATTGACAGCGATGCGAAGGCGCGTGGACATGCTAAAGTGCGTTCAGTGCGTGGGTAATGCGTTCGGCCGCCTTGCTGAGGTCCGACTGGCTGGCCGCGTAGCTAAATCGAATGTATCCGGGGGTTCCGAAGGCTTCGCCCGGAACGCCCGCCACGCCATGCTCAAGCAGGTACATGACCAGGTCGTTGGACGTCGGGTAGCGGTCGTCGAGGTAGGGGCGCACGTCGACGTAGGCATAAAAGGCCCCCGGAGGCGTGTCTACGTGCAGTTTGTGTGCGGAACGAAGCGCGTTCAAGAACGTGTCGCGGCGCGATTTGAAGGCTTCGACCATGTACTGAACGGGTTCGGGTCCTGCCAAGAGTGCGGCCATGGCTGCGCGCTGGGCGATACTGCTGGCTCCGCTGGTGAACTGGGACTGGACCTTGTCGCAGGCCTCGGCGAGCCACTCGGGCGCACCCATAAATCCAAGTCGCCATCCGGTCATCGCGTAGCCCTTAGACATTCCGTTGACGGTGGCTGTACGGTCGTACATGCCCTCGATTCGGGCAAAACTGTAGTGCGGAACCTCACCGTAGCTCAAGTACTCATAGATCTCGTCGGCGATTACCACTACTTGAGGGAAGTCGCGCAGGACCGCCGCCAGGGCTTCGAGCTCGTCGCGCCGGTACATGGCTCCGCTCGGATTGTTGGGGCTGCTGAAAATCAGAACTTTGGTTTTGGAGCTCAGGGCACTGCGAAGTTGGTTCGGTGTGATTTTGAATGCCTGCTCGCGTCCGGCCACCGGGCTCACGACGCGGCCGCCACAGAATTCGCTCAGGTCGTTGTAGCTCACCCAGAACGGGGCGGGAATAATTACTTCGTCGCCCGGATTGATGAGCGCCATCAAGAGGTTTGCAATAGACTGCTTGGCCCCGGTGCTCACCACAATTTGGTTGCGGCTGTAGGACAAGTGGTTGTCGCGCAAAAATTTGTGGGCCACGGCGTCGCGCACATCGTTGTACCCGCTGACGGGCATGTAGTGCGAAAAGTTCTGCTCGATGCCTTGAATTCCAGCGGCTTTGGCCAAGTCTGGGGTGTCAAAGTCGGGTTCGCCGAGGCTCAGGCTGATGATGTCCAATCCCTGTTCTTGAAGGGCGCGGCTTTTTTTAGCCATCGCAATGGTCATCGGGAGTGCCATTGCCTGTACGCGGTCTGATAAGAGAGAAATCACGAGGTCAAAAGTACGATATTGCACGAAACGCCCCGATATTTGGGGCATGGACGTTTTTCTTGACACGTTTCGCTTTGTGTTCCCGTCACTGCTCATTTTAATCGCAGTGTATTTGATGATGTCAAACTACTTTGACAACGAAGACAAGCGCCGAAAGGCCGAATACCGCGCGCTCAACCAGCGCCAAGCGCTTCCGCTGCGGCTGCAGGCCTACGAGCGCCTCGCGCTGTTTTTGGAGCGCATTAGCCCTAGCTCGCTGCTGGTTCGCGTAAAGTCGGGAAGTATGACCAACAGCGAGTACTTGATGCTGCTTCAAAAGTCCATTCGCGACGAGTTTGAGCACAACCTCAGCCAGCAGATCTATGTCT
>JBDLUG010000135.1:0-4286 GCA_039805405.1 Bacteroidota bacterium | reverse complement strand
CCACGGCTGCGACTCGTTGGGCCTGCGCCTCTTGGTACGAACGAATTTCTTCGACCTTCTCTTTGCGGAACTCGGTGTACTGCCGCAAGTAGTTCATCCGCTTAATGGCCATTGACAGGTTTTCGGCCCCGAGGATGAATCGAAGTGCCTGCTCGGTCGAGCCGCGCTGCTGCGCTTGGCGAAGCATTTCGGCGTACTCCTGCATCATTTGGTCGATTTCGCGGTCCTTGGCCGCGATATCCCCCTGCAGTCGGGCGATTTCGGACTCGCTTTGGCGGACTTGGGCCTGAACGTTGCGAATCAGGGCCTCGCGGGCCTTGAGCTTTTTCTCAAGGGCACGTAGCTCACCGAGGGTGAGGTCGCGGTCCTTGCGGGTCTTGGACAGCAGCTCGTTTGCTGCACTGATTTCCTTTTGAAGTCGGGATTTTTCGGCCTCGAGCTTGGACTTGGTGTCGCCCGTTTGGGCGGCCATTCCCCACGGAAGCACCAGCGCACACGCCAGTACCCACACCCAACTAGAACGACGCCCGACCATAGCCCGAAGGTAGTTCAAACGGAAACGCTACATCGGCACTTTGCGTACGTTCCGACACCCGGAATTCTGCGCGTGCTGACTGACTCGGAACCACCGCAATCCATCCGCCATCACCCGTGTAGGTGACGGTGACAGACTCGCCCTTGCTCGTGAGTCGCTGCCACAGGACGGAGCCGGGGTTCGCCGCTGAGGTGGCGACTTCGACGCGCACCGAATAGGTTCCGCGCTGCTCCACCACAGACATCACCACTGCGCTGTCCTCAACGTACCACTGCGCACCAGACATGGTGGTCGGAACCGTCAAGGGCAGACCCAGCGCCAGCCGGCGCGCGTCCTCGGTCCGAAGGTCAATTCCCATCGAGCGCAGGCGGTCGAGGGGCTCGTTAATGTACTGTCGGTAGATTTTTACGTACCCCTGCACCGAGTCCTGGTAGACGCGAGCGCGACCAATTTTGAGTCCGATGATGGGGTCGGCGACATCCATCCATATGAGGGCTTCAGGGGCGCTCTGTACCCGCAAGTCCAGCTTGGCCGAATAGGATTTGCCGCCAAACTCGACTTTGATGGTTCCGACAGAGCGGGTGCTGGGCGACAGCGCCTTAGCCCGTCGTTCGAGGGCGGATCGGTGGGTTTCGTACATAGGGCGTTCGGCGACTTTAGGCACGGTTTCAGTCGGAACCTGCGGTACCCGACTGCGGCATCCCGCAATACTTACTACGGCCAAAAGCCAAAAAACGTACTTCACAGGGTCGGAAGTTGGTTGAGTTTGCGAACCAGGTCTGAAGAGGCATTGCCCAAAAACTGCGCGCGCTCGTACAGGCGACGAGCCTCGCTGTGGGCCCCAAGCGCCGCGTGAATGTCGCCTGCGCGCTCGACGATGGAGGCAGACTCGAGTCCGCCCGAGTCAAGGGCGCGCTGAATTGCCTCTTTGGCCTTCGGAAGCTTGCGCTGGGCCTCATAAACAGCCGCGAGCGTGTCCCAAAAACTCGCTTCGCGGTCGGCGAGCGTGACGGCCTGCAGCGCCAAGGTTTCGGCCCGACGAAGGTCGGACTTGCGCAGCGCCAAAAAGTAGGCGTAGTTGTTCAGCGTGGTCGGATTCTGTGGATTGAGGGTGAGCGCGCGATCAAAGTGGGCGTGAAACTCACTCGTCCTACCCAAGCGGTACGCGACCTCGCCGAGGTACAGCTCGTACTGCTCTGCGACCTCGGGATCGCCTGCTGCCCGCGCCAAGCCCTCCAAAAGGCTCTCGTATGCCGCCGAATGGTCGCCTGCGCGGCTCTGGGCTACTCCGACAAAAAGCCGGGCAAACGGGTGCTGGGGCTGCGCCGCCTCGGCCGCTTGGGCGTCGCGCAAGAGGTCTTCGGTGCGGTTGGCGTCGAGGTCCAGCTGCAGGATCTGCTGGTAGACGGGCCACTCGGTTCCGCCGGGAAGGGTAAGGCAGGTGCGCCACGACGACTCGGCGGTCGCCAGATCGCCCAACCATCGAGCAATGTCTCCGCGCAGCGCCCAAAAGGCGGGATTGGTCGAGTCCTGCGCCAAAAGTCCCTCGGTCCAGCGCACCGCAAGGCTGGCCACGGCAGCGTTGGTCGGGTCCTCTTCGAGAAAGCTCGTAGCGTAGGCCACTTTCGCGCGCTCGGCGATTCCGGGATCTGACCAGATGCCTTGGGCGGTGGCGAGCGCCTCATCCCAGCGGCCGGCCCCCGCGGCCCAGCGCAGAAACTGCCAGCGGGCGTCAACCACGTCAGAAAAGGTCTTTAAAATGTGGCGGTAAGCCATGTAGGCTTCTTCTTCGCCACCCAGTTCGGCCAGCGTTTGCGCGTACAGCAGCGCCGCCTGAACGTCAGTGGGGTTTGCCGTCACCCACTGCGCGACCGTCTGCAGGGCAGAGTCTCCCTCGTACAAACGCAGGTAGACGTTGCGGCGCGACGACACGGCATTCATGCTCGGCCCCTCGGCCTGCACGGCGAAGTCAATGAACTCGAGCGCGGCTACGTAGTCTTCGCGGCCAAACGACCACTCTGCGGCGGTCCAGAATCCGCGCGAATCAGGGTGACCCAACTCGTGCAGCCGATGCTGGCACTGCGCAAAGGACTCGTAGTCTTGCTGGTAGTACGTCACGAGCGACAGCAACTCCCAGGTCGGAACATTAGTCGGACGGTGCTGTGCCCGAAACACCAGCTCTCGGCGGGCCCGGTCGAGCAGCTTGGCACGCTTGGCAGGCGGGGCCTGCTGGGACTCGGCCAAGAGCGATTCGGCCTTGGTTTCGGGTAGGTAGGTTGGGGCCTGCGCCCACGCACTCCCTGCGGCACACATGGCCGCAAACGTCAAAAGGAGTGCGCGCAGCTTCATTCGCCTTCGAGTCGGGAATAGTCGCCGAGGCTCAGCGAGACGAACTGACCGTCGAGCACGGCGTGGCGGCCAATCATCGAATTGCGCAGGGTGATGCGCTTGAGGTGGCTGTCTTCGCCAACGATGCAGTCGGTCAGGGTAGAATCGGTCACGGTGCTGCGGGCCCCGATGCTGACGTGGGGTCCGACCGTGCTATTTACAATTTTTGCGCCAGGCCCGATGAAGCAGGGCGGAACCACCGTCGCGTTCACCAGTTCCGCTTCGGGCGAAACCAGCTGTTCCTCGTGCTGCACAAACTCCAGGATGCGCCCGTTGGTTTCGACGGTCACGTCTTTGTTGCCGCAGTCCATCCAGGCGTCGACGGTTCCGGGCACAAAGCGCAGGCCGTCGTTTTTCATGTTCTCGAGGGCATGGGTGAGCTGGTACTCGCCGCCGCCCTTGATGTCGTGATCGATGAGGTGCTGAAGCTCACGGCGCAGGCGGGCTCCATCTTTAAAGTAGTAGATGCCGATGATCGCCAGGTCGCTGACGAACTCTTGGGGCTTCTCGACAAATTCGACGATGCGGCCGTCTTCGCCGAGCTGCACCACGCCAAAGGCGCGCGGATCCTCGACTCGGTTGACCCAAATCACGCCGTCAGCGCTGGCGTCGAGCTTGAAGTCGGCGCGAAATAGGGTATCGGCAAAGGCCACGACCACCGGGCCCTCAAGGTGTTCAGCGGCACACAGCACGGCGTGGGCGGTGCCCAAAGGTTTGTCTTGGTAGTGAATGCTTCCGGTGGCGCCTTGACCCGCGGCAACGTCGAGCAGCATGCGCTCTACTTCGTCGCCAAACTCGCCCACCACATAGGCGATCTGCTTGAGGTCGTCGCCGACGATTCCCGAAATGTCTTCAACCAGGCGCTGCACAATGGGCTTGCCGGCCACTGGAAGCAGCGGCTTCGCGGTGGTGAGGGTGTGCGGACGCAGGCGCGATCCGCGGCCTGCCATGGGAATAATAATGTTCATTGCTCGGTGTGCGGATTGGTTTGGTCCCGCAAAAATAGGGACTTAGCCCCGCCCGCTGTGGCCAAATCCGCCCGATCCGCGCTCGGTGGCGTCCAATTCGTCCACAATTTGCCATTCCGCACGTTCGTAGCGTGCAAAAACGAGCTGGGCGATTCGCTCGCCGGGGGCAATTTCAAATGCTTCGGAACCGTGGTTCACCACAATCACCCCGACCGGTCCGCGGTAGTCGGCGTCAATGGTTCCGGGGCTGTTGAGCACGGTCACGCCGTGCTTGAGGGCGAGTCCCGAGCGCGGACGCACCTGAGCTTCCCAGCCGTCGGGCAGGGCCATGCGGAGTCCGGTCGGAACCAGGCGTCGCTCGCCCGGCTGCAGCACAAGCGGCTCGTTGAGGTGCG
>JBDLUG010000134.1:0-4316 GCA_039805405.1 Bacteroidota bacterium | reverse complement strand
TCTTCAGCGTATTGAAGCAGTGCGGGCAGGCGGCCACAATCTTTTGCACCCCATAGCCGTTCAGCACCTCAATGTTGGTCAGGGCCTGCATCTGAAACAGAAACTCGTTGCCGGCGCGGCGCGCAGGGTCTCCGGTACAGCTCTCTTCGGCGCCCAGTACCGCGAACGAAACTCCGGCCTGGTTCAGCAGCTTGGCCACCGCCTTGGTGACCTTTTTGGCGCGCTCGTCAAAGCTTCCGGCGCAGCCGACCCAAAAAAGGACTTCGGCCGATTCGCCTCGGGCGGCCAACTCGGCCATGGTGGGAACGTTCAAACTCATGAAGGGTCGTTAAAAACTTCGATCGTCGCCGGACGCTTAACCAGCGGGCTGAACGTGCCCGTGTAGCGCGTGGCCCGAACGATATGGTTGTCAATCCAGTGGTAGTTGCCGCCGCGGGGTTTGCCCATCAGGAGGCCGTGGTACGGAAACCCGTGGCGCTGCAGCCACTCCTCAGTCACGGCGCGGTGCTCCTCGGTGCGGCTCGTAAAAAACGTAATGATGTGCCCTTCAGCGTGCCACTCCTTGATCGTCTCGAGCGCGTCCGGGTACACGTTGGCGGTCGCCATGCGCTCGGGTTCCTCGTTCGGAATGTCGTCGCAGACGGTTCCGTCAATGTCAATGAGGTAGTTTTTAATGTGTTCGGGCAGCACAGGGCTGACTACTTCGCCGTCGACGACGGTTCGCTGCAGTTCGGTCATGATTGGATCCAGTTGCCACGATCAGCCTGGGGGTATGCCCAGGGAGCCGCATTGTTTTCAATGTTCCCCATCGCCACGTTGACCGTGGAGGGGGCGGCGGACTCTTCCATCACCAAATACTGGCGCATCTGAAGAATGACATCAAGGGGGTCGATGTTGACGGGGCAGGCCTCAACGCACGCGTTGCAGGTGGTGCATGCCCACAGCTCTTCGCGGGTAATCCAGTCGTCGAGCAATGTTTTTTGGGTCGCGGAATCGCCTCCAGCCAGCACCTCTTCGACGCGGTCGCGCGTCGCCATCATGATGCGGCGGGGCGACAGCTTCTTGCCGGTTTGGTTGGCCGGGCACTCGCTCGTGCAGCGTCCGCACTCAGTGCAGCTGTAGGCGTTCAATAGGTTGGCGAAGTGCAAATCCTGCACGTCTTTGGCGCCGAAGCGTGCGGGCGGAACCGCGTTCGGGTCGGGCACAAAGCTCGGATCCATCATTGCCTTGATTTCGGTGGTGACCGAGTCCATGGCGGGAATCTGACCGCGCGGGGTCAGCTTGCTGTACCACACGTTGGGAAAGGCCAGGATGATGTGGAAGTGCTTGCTCTTAGGCAGGTAGTTCAGAAAGGCCAAAATACCCACGAAGTGCAGCCACCACATAGCCGTAGCGAACGTGCTCAGGGCCGAGGCGCTCCAACCGCCGAAGATCGGGAGCAGGAGTCCGCTGATCCACCACGGGGAACTGGTTACGAGTTGCTGGTTGCTGGCTACGTGGTGCTGGTATTCAGCCGCGTTCATCAGCAGTAGGGCCGACATGAGGACGATTTCAATGACGAGGATGTTCACGGCGTCCCGCTGGGGCCAGCCGGCGAGGTCGGGGTGCTTGAGTCGGTCGGGACCGGCGACGAGCCGGCGGCCCAAAAAGACGACGCAGGCCACGATGACCAAGAAGCCGAGGACTTCAAAAAAGTTCATCAGGCCGTCGTAGATGCCGCCCAGTGGCGCGCGAAGCAGCCGGTGGGTGCCGAGGATGCCGTCGAGTACAATCTCTAAAACCTCAATGTTGATGAGCACGAATCCCACGTAGACGATGAGGTGCATGGCGGCAGCCAAGGGGCGCGGACCCATTTTACCTTGGCCCAAGGCGACCCGGGCCATGGTGGTCCAGCGTTCAGAAACTCGGTCGTGGCGGCCCGAGGGGCGGGCGAGGGCTAAGCCGCGGCGGAGGCGGCGAACTTGGTAGACGAAGCCGGCGACGCCCGCGGCGAGTACGGCGGTAAATACGAGGCTCGAAATCATTCTTCTTCAGCACGGCTTGGTCGGCGTCCGAACACCGAGAGTCGAACATAGCGCTCTGGGTGGTAGCGCAAATCAAGAAGCAGTCGGTCGAGCGACTGCACGGTCTTGTCAATTTGGGTGTAGAGCGAATCTTGGGCGCTCAAACGGCCGAGGGTGCCTTCGCCGTTGGCGATGCGGCCGGTGACGATGTCTAAGTTTCGCGACGTGCGCTCTAAAGCAAGCATGGTCTGGCCTACGTTGGCTTGGCCCAGCGAGTCCGAAATGTTGGCTACATTCTCAAAAACGCGTTCGAGTTCGTCGCGGTTGTCAGCCAAGGTCTTTGAGAGCTTTTCAAAGTTCTGCGTCGCTCTGCCCAGTGATTCGCGGTTTTCGGTCATGTAGGTCGAGAGCTCCGTGGTGATTTCGTTCAGGTGAATCAGCGACTTATTGACGTTGCTGAATGATGACTTGAAGTCGTTTTCGACTCCGCCCTTCAGAAATCCGGTGAGAATTTGAATCGCCGTATCAAGTGAGGCAATGAGCTTTTCAGTCTTGATTTTGACCGGCAGGACCTCTTTGTTGATGGCGTCGCCCAACGACTCTTCGATGGCGCTTCGCAGCGTATCGCCGTCTTCGACGAGTACGCTTCCGGGGCCGATTTCAAGCGAAATCTCTTTGGCTCCTAAAAGGTCACTTGACTTGATTTGGGCCAACGATGTAACCGTGATCGGGTAGTCTGAGTTGATGGTCATTGCAACTACGACGCGTCCCGATTGGTCAGGGTGAAAGTAAATGTCTTCGATTCGCCCAACGGCCAGGCCGTTGATGGTTACAGGCTGTGAGCCCATGATGCCCTCGACCTTGTCGTATACGGAGTAGAGCGTGATTCCCTCTTTAAACAGGTTGCTGTTTTTGAGGTACGAAATCCCGAAGTAGAGTACGAGCCCTGCGGCAAGTACTACTAATCCGGCTTTGAGTTCACGAGAAAGCATAGGCATCCAAGTTACGGTTTTTTGAGGGCTTGATCGGCCTCATCTAGGGTGATTCGGGCGTTTCCGCGGTAGGCCACCATAAAGGCATCGGGAAACCCTTTGAGGCGGGCCTCTTGAAGCGCTTTGTAGGCGTCGTCGCGCGAACTGAATCGGCCGTACAGGTAGCGAAACAAGCGGCCATCCTTGACGAAGAATACGCCTCGAAGCGCGTCAAATGGGGATTCGCTCGCGCTCTTTTGGATTCCGCTCACGCTGAGCTGCACCGTGAAGTACACATCGCTGACGGCGGCGCTTATCGGCACCTCAGTGGGTGCTGGTGCAACCTTTACGGCTGCTGGCGCTGTTTCTTGTTTGGGTGCCTCGACCTTCGGAATCTCCTGAACAGCAGGCTCCGGCAGGCGAACTTCAGGCGTTGCTGCGGGTGGAACGACGGGCTCTTGAGCGGCGTTGGATCCGCCCTCACGGCGCACTTTGTACTGGGCAAATGAACGCGCAATCGCTTGTGCCATTTGGTCTTGGCCGTCGTCGGTCATTAAGTAATCTTCTTCGGCGCTGTTGGTCAAAAATCCGAGCTCAATCAAGATGGAGGGCATCGCCGTGCGGCTCGTTACATAAAGCGGTTGCTGCTTTACTCCGCGGTCCTTTCGGCCTACATCGTTGCGGAATGCATTTTGAACCGTTTGAGCCAATTCCACGCTTTGCTGAATAAACGCATACTGGAACATCGTGAGCATGATGTAGGATTCGGGCTTGCTGGGGTCAAAGCCTTCGTAGACGTCTTGGTTGTCTTCTTGCAGAATCACGGAATTTTCGCGCATGGCGACCCGGTTTTCGTCGTCGTGGTCCTTACCCATCACGTACGTCGACGAACCGTAGGCAGAGCGGTTTTCGGCAGCGTCGCAGTGGATTGAGATAAACACGTCACCTTGGGCACGGTTGGCGATCACGGTGCGTTCGTGAAGGGTCGGGTAGGAGTCGTCGCGGCGCGTCATCACTACTTTGATGTCGGGAAAGCGCTGCTTGATGTACTGTTCGACCCTGAGGGCGACCGCGAGCGATACGTCTTTTTCGGTCTTTTTATAGCGACGGGTTCCGAGGTTCCCGGGGTCTTTGCCGCCGTGCCCCGCGTCGATGACGACGGTGCGAACTTCATCACTCATGCGGGCTGCAGGCTGAAAACCTGTATGCGGAACTGCCAAAAGGGCAATCAAAACCCAGGCTAGGCGTTGGTAGGTACTACTTTTGGTCACTGATTTCATGAACGTCGCTTCAAAGGTACACGCTTACGCCGCAATGATTGCGGCATTTTTATCGTTTTCGG
>JBDLUG010000133.1:0-4387 GCA_039805405.1 Bacteroidota bacterium | reverse complement strand
AGGTTCCGTTCCAATCCAATTGGTCGAAGCAGAGTAGGATGTGGTAGGCGACATCTTCGGGCTCTGTGGCCTGCTGCACGGAGTGGAACTTGATTTTGGTTCCGTCCATTGCGGCAATTTCGAGGCGGTTGCCCCAGTACTGCACACGTATTAAGCGCCCTTTGGGGTCACTTTGAAGCCACCTGCGCAGGTTGAACAGGCTGAGCGACTGTGAGGCATCCGCCCCGTCGCTAAATCGGTATACGAGGTGGTATGAAGTGTCTAGTGGACTGCGGAACCACTGGGTGCCTTGTGGGTCTACGGCTCGCCAGTTGGATTCAGTCCACGACTTGGGTACGAGCATGCAGAATGCCTCGGCATGCCACTGAAGGCCACTTGTGGGTTCGTGCCAGACGACTGTGCTCAATGGATTACTTCCAGTTGCCGCTCAGCGTCGGCTCTGTCAGTGAACCGACAATCAATTCTTGGGTACGCAAACGCTTGATGTAGGACTTGTACTGCTCGTACACGTCACCAAAGATGGCGCGGTTGCTCGCCTTAATTTCAAATACCGGAACCTTGATCCCGTTCTTTTCTACCACAGCCGTGCCCATTTTGAACGTAGAATCTTGGCTGTATTTGACAGCAAGCAACGACTGAGGGTCAAAATCTTCAGGAAAGAGGTCTTCGCGTTGGTTGCGAAGCTTTGTGATTGCCGAGGCACTTCCAATGACGCGGTAAATGATGGTGTCCTTCATCATGTCAGTTTGGTACACCTTGTTGTACTTCATGTACGAAGAATCCTTGCGTTCTACAATGGTTACCTGCGCGTTAGTGACAAAGTCAACCAGTGAAGCAACTTCGGTGGCGTACATGCCGTATTCGTTTTTAAATGCGAGTTGGGCTTCGCGCAACTGCTCGAGTTGGGTGGTTACGGCAGCGTAACGCTTGTCTCTGATGCCTTGGAATTCAATGGGTTCCATGATAATTCGGTAAACACGGAATCCGATCAAAAGGGCAATGGTGCCGAGGACGACACGCAGAATGAGGATGGTACGAGCAGTCATTGTAGTGAGTTGAGGGTCAAAAGTAAAAAAAAGCAGGCGGTCGCCGGTGAAGTGGTCGTTAACTTTTTGTGGATTCGCCGAACATCCATCCCGACCTTTGACCAATGGCCCACTTATTTTTTGACCTTGACCGCACACTTTGGCACCACGAGCGGAACCATTATCGGTTTTTTGAGCTGCTGCACGGTGCGTTCAATTGGTCGGAATGGGGTTCTTCAGATGACTGGGCACGAAACTACCTCGAGATTAACGACCGACTTTGGGACCATATTCAGCTTCACAATTTGGGAGTGGAGTACGTGCGCGCCCGACGCTTTCCATTACTGTTTCGGCACATGGGATTGCAGGTGGGTAGGGGTAAAGATTTTGAAGTGCTGGGTTCCGAATGCGAACAGCTCCTCAAGCAGCAGTTGCCGGACATGGGCGAGGGCTACGACGGAGTGCGCGATGCCTTTGAAGCGCTTCGCGAGGCAGGTCACCGGCTGCACATCGTCACAAACGGAGTTCAAGAACCCCAACGCCGAAAAATCGCCGCGTTGGGATTGTCAGAGTTCATTGAAGAGCTTGTGACGTCAGATGTGGCCCGGTCGTACAAGCCTGACCCCGAAATCTTTCACTACGCCCTTCGCTCCACTGGAGCACAAGCGGGCGAATCGTGGATGATTGGCGACTCGCTCTTGCGAGATGTTCTTGGTGGCCAGGCTGTTGGAATGCGGACCGCCTGGTTCCGCGCCGAAGACGCCCTAGCGCCTGACGCTGAGGCAACCGCAGAACTTGAATTTTGCGACTGGCGGGTATTTCCAGCTCAGCTCGAGGCGGCAATTCGCGGCTAGCAGAGCCCACTTGGGAGGTATCTTTGCTACCTATGGTGGACGCACAACCCTACAAGCCCCAGCATCCGATACGCATCGTCACCGCAGCCTCACTTTTTGACGGCCACGATGCGAGCATCAACATCATGCGACGCATTCTTCAGTCTTCGGGCGCTGAAGTCATTCACTTAGGCCACGACCGCAGCGCAGAAGAGGTGGTCGAAACCGCCATCCAAGAGGACGCCAACGCCATCGCGATGACGTCGTACCAGGGTGGTCACATGGAGTACTTCACGTTCATGTACGACCTGCTCCAAGAGCGCGGAGCGGGCCACATACGCATCTTTGGCGGCGGCGGCGGAACCATACTTCCGACCGAAATCGAAGAACTTCAGGCCTACGGAATCGCCCGCATTTACCACCCCGACGATGGCCGTTCCATGGGCCTACAGGGCATGATCAACGACCTCTTGCAGAAGTCAGACTTTGCCATCGGAAGCGAAGTCAGCGATGCCCTCGAAGGCATGAAGATTCAACGCCCTCGTTCGATTGCGCGCATGATTTCGGCGGCCGAGAACGCACCTGAGGTGTACGAAACCCTTCGTGCTGAGGTAGAGCAACTGGCATCCAAGAGCCACGCACCGGTGCTGGGAATTACGGGCACGGGCGGTTCTGGAAAAAGTTCAATGGTCGACGAGCTCGTTCGCCGCGTACTGCGGCACTTCCCGGACCTCAAAGTGGGCCTGGTGAGTGTGGATCCGTCGAAGCGCAAAACCGGCGGAGCCCTTTTGGGCGACCGGATTCGCATGAATGCGATCAACCACCCCAACGTGTACATGCGTTCACTGGCTACCCGTCAAAGCAACTTGGCGCTAAGCAAGCACGTGAGCGACGCGCTGAACATTCTCAAGGCTGCCCAGTACGACCTCATTGTGCTCGAGACGAGCGGAATCGGCCAGTCCGACACCGAAATTCTCGACCACAGCGACGTGTCGCTGTACGTCATGACTCCAGAGTACGGTGCGGCGACGCAGCTCGAGAAGATCGACATGCTTGACTTTGCGGATTTGATTGCGCTCAACAAGTTTGACAAGCGCGGTGCGCTGGACGCCTTGCGCGACGTAAAAAAGCAGTACCAGCGCAACCACCTTCGCTGGGACGACCCTATCGACGACATGCCGGTCTTTGGAACCATGGCGAGCCAGTTCAACGACCCGGGAACCAACCGGCTTTTTACCGCTATCGTGGACGCGCTTCGCGCAAAAACGGGCGACGCCAGCTGGCAGCTTGCCGACGAGGTAGTGAAGGAGCCGGGTGAGAAGATGTTTGTGATTCCGCCGCACCGCACCCGCTACTTGAGCGAGATTTCTGAAGGGATCCGCACGTACAATGCTTGGGCTGACCACCAAGCCGAGGTGGCGGATGCACTGTACAGTTTGAACAAGGCCGAATCCGAGATGCGGGCCTCGAAGCTCGACGACCGTGACCGTTTGGCCAAAGGCATTCAAGAGGCCTACGAGTTGCGCAAGCGCGACTTGGATCCGCACAACTGGGCGTTGATCGAAGGATGGGGCGCACTTCGCCAGCGCTACAAGGACGACGAATACGTCTACCAAGTGCGCGGTAAGGACATCAAGGTGCCCACCCACACGAAGTCGCTTTCGAATCAGGACATTCCCAAGGTGGTGACGCCGTCGTACCGAAGTTGGGGCGACATTCTGCGCTGGCAGCTGCAAGAAAACGTTCCGGGTTCGTTCCCCTACACCTCGGGCTTGTACCCGTTCAAGCGCCAGGGCGAGGACCCCACCCGCATGTTTGCCGGCGAGGGCGGCCCTGAGCGCACCAACAAGCGCTTTCACTACGTTTCGCTGGGTATGCCGGCGAAGCGCCTGTCTACGGCGTTTGACTCGGTGACCCTGTACGGGCGCGATCCCGGTCGCCGCCCCGACATCTATGGCAAGATTGGCAACGCGGGGGTTTCGGTGAGCTGCCTCGACGACGCCAAGCGCTTGTACAGCGGATTTGATTTGTGCGACCCTGCAACGTCGGTGTCGATGACGATTAACGGTCCGGCGCCGATGGTGCTCGCGTTCTTTTTAAATGCAGCTATCGACCAGCAGTGCGAAAAGTACATTAAGGCCGAAGGCCTTGATTCCGCCGTCGAAAAGGTGCTGCACGCGAAGTACGAGGCCAAGGGCCTTGAGCGTCCGCGCTACCACGGCGCGCTGCCTGAGGGCAACGACGGGCTCGGTTTAATGCTGCTCGGAACCACTGGTGACGAAGTGCTTCCGGCCGAAGTTTATGCCCGCATAAAGGCAGAAGCTTTAAACCAAGTGCGCGGAACGGTGCAGGCCGACATCCTCAAGGAGGACCAGGCCCAAAACACCTGCATTTTTAGTACAGAATTCGCGCTCCGCTTGATGGGGGATGTTCAGTCCTACTTCATCGAGCGCAACGTGCGGAATTTTTACTCGGTTTCGATCAGCGGATACCACATTGCCGAGGCCGGGGCCAACCCGATTTCGCAGC
>JBDLUG010000132.1:0-4393 GCA_039805405.1 Bacteroidota bacterium | reverse complement strand
CTTCAAGTTTTGGTGCAATTTTGCGCCGCATTTTTGATCCCCCTATGGCATCTACGGTACCGGCCCAAAGCCGCGCTTTACTCAAGTCCTTCTTTGGTTTTGACGACTTTCGCGGTCGCCAGAGTGAGGTTGTTGCGTCGGTCATGGCGGGCACCGACACGTTTGTGATGATGCCTACGGGGGGCGGCAAGTCCCTTTGCTACCAGCTTCCGGCGCTTGATATGGACGGGGTGGCCATCGTGATTTCGCCGCTGATTGCACTGATGAAAAACCAAGTGGATGCGCTGCGGAGCTTCGCCGAATCAGACGGAGTTGCCCACGTGTGGAACTCTTCACTGAGCAAGCGCGAGATGGTCGAGGTGCGCCACGACTTGAGCGCCGGCCGCACGAAGTTGCTGTACATGGCTCCGGAATCGCTCAACAAAGCCGAGAACATCGAGTTTTTAAGGGAGTTGCAGGTGTCGTTTTATGCGATCGACGAGGCCCACTGTATTTCGGAATGGGGACACGACTTCAGGCCAGAGTACCGCATGCTGCGGCAGGCGATGAACGCGATCGGGCGCAAGCCGATTTTGGCACTTACGGCCACGGCCACGCCCAAAGTGATGTCGGACATTCTCAAGACCCTAGAGATTCCGAACGCCAAAGTCATCACCACCAGCTTTAACCGTCCGAATTTGGCCTATGAGGTCGAAGCCAAGACCGCCAACGTCGAGCGCGACATTGTCAAGCTGCTGCGCGACTACTCGGGCCGCTCGGCGATTGTGTACTGCCTGAGCCGCCAAAAGGTCGAAGAGCTCGCGCAGGTGCTTCAGCTGAACGGAATTTCAGCCCTGCCCTACCACGCCGGGCTCGATGCCAGCTCGCGCAGCCGCCACCAAGACGCCTTTTTGAACGAAGAGGTCGACGTGATTGTCGCGACGGTTGCCTTCGGAATGGGAATCGACAAGCCCGACGTGCGCCTCGTTGTGCACCACGACATGCCGCGCAGCCTCGAAGGCTACTACCAAGAGACGGGCCGCGCGGGACGCGACGGCGGCGAGGGGCGCTGCGTAACCTTTTACGCCGAAAAGGACCTCGACAAAATGGACAAGTTTTTGGCGCGCAAACCCGTAGCCGAGCAAGAAATTGGCCGGCAGCTTCTTCTGGATGCCCGCGCCTATGCCCTTACCTCAAGCTGCCGCCGCAAGTTTTTGCTGCACTACTTCGGCGAGTCCTACGCAGCACCCAATTGCGGAAGCTGCGACAACTGCACCGCTCCCCAGCAGGGAAGCGATGCGACCGAGCACGCCAGACTTGCTCTTGCCACCGTTCTTGGGGGCAAGGGACAGTTTCGTTCGCTTCAGGTGGTGAACACCTTGGTAGGCAACGAAACCTCAATTCTCAAGACGTTGGGCGCTCGAAGCCTCAGTACTTGGGGAACAGGGGCGACCCATTCCACCGGATACTGGGACGATCTTGTGCGGCAACTGATGCTGTCGGGACTTCTGGACAAGGACCTCGAGCGCTACGGAATCTTGTCGGTGACCCCCGCCGGTACCGACCTGATTGACGGCAAGTCGAGCTTTACGGCCCTTCCCTACCGCGCCTTTGACGAGGAGGACTCCGGAGCGGCATCCGCAGGTTCCGCCCGAAAGGCCGCTGCCCTCGACCCGCAGCTCTACGCGACGCTTAAGGATTTGAACCGCAAGCTGGCACGGACGCGCAGCATTCCGCCTTATGCGCTGTTTTCTGAGGCTTCGCTCAACGAAATGGCGACGTCCTACCCGGTGGCGTTGGACGAGCTTAAAACGATTCCGGGTGTTGGCGAAGCCAAGGCCAAGCGCTTTGGCGCCGAAATCCTGGACGCCATCAGGACCCATGTCGAGGCGCACGGAATTGAGCGCCCCGGCGACTTTGCGATCCGCAGCGCCGGCCAAAAGGGCAACCTCAAGTTGTACATCATTCAGTCGGTGGACCGCAAGCTTGGCCTCGAAGAAATCGCGCGCAGCAAGCAGGTTTCGGTCGACGACATTTTGAGCGAGATGGAGAACATCGTGCGCAGCGGAACCCGCCTAGGTCTGGACTACCTCATCGAAGACTACCTCGACGACGATTCGCTCGACGAAATCACCGACTACTTCGCCGAAGACAGCGAGGACGGCTCGCTCGACGAGGCCGTTCTGCACTTCGACCAAGAGTATGGGGCACTCGAGCTCCGGCTGGCACGCCTGCGCTTTTTGTGCAGCGTGGTGTAGCGAGCAGCTAGCAAGGTTGGTAAAGTTGGCAAGGTTGGCTTGTTGGCTCGTTGGCTTGTTGGCTTGTTGGCAAGGGTAGCAAGAGTAGCAAGGTTGGCTCGCCTGCAAGTAGCTCGTAACTGGTTACTAGTTACCAGCGGCGAGAAAACGCGCAACCAGAAGCCAATAACCAGTAGCTAGTAACCAGTAGCTAGTAACCAGTAGCTAGCAGCCAGTAACCAGTAGCCAAAAGCTAGTTCATCACCACAAACCGAAGTTCGACGGGCAAATTTGAGCGACCCGGGAGGCCACAGGTTGCCTTGGAGTAGGCGATGAGTTTTTGGTAGGTGGCTTCGCGGGCGAAGCCAGTTTGGGCTTGATCAGCAGGTTGGGTAGGTTGGGCCATAGGCAGAATTGAGGTTCTGCTACCTAACGCCAGCTTTGTCAATTTGGTACTTCGACGCGGAGCATTCGCCTCAAGTTGGCGACCGCGTAGCGCATTCGGCCTAGGGCGGTATTGATTCCGACCCCAGTCTCTTCGGCGATTTCTTTGAAGCTTAGGCCCGACTGCAGCCGCAGCTCGAGCACGAGTTTCTGGTCGGCCGGAAGCCGTTGAACTGCCTCGTGGGCGTCGTGCATCCACTGCAGAGCCACGGCGCGTTCTTCGGCGTTGAGGGCTTCGTCGGCGATTCCGTCAGAAGCGAGCTCCATGTGGTCGGAATTGGATACGGGCGAGCGCTGCTGCTTGCGAAAGAAGTCCATCGTGGCGTTGCGGGCCACGCGGTGAATCCATGCGGCAAACTTGCCCGATTCGGCGTAGTCACCCGACTTGACAGAGTGGATGAATTTGATCCACACCTCTTGAAAGATGTCGTCGGCGACGTCGCGGTCTTTAACCTTAGAAACGATGGCCGCGAAGAGCGGATCGCCGTGGCGGCGCATTAAAACCTCAAAGGCGCGTTCTTCTCCCGATGCGTAGCGCGTAATGAGCTCGGCATCCTGAACCTCGGAATACAGCATAGCTAGTTGGCATTAAGTCAATTGCGTAGCTGTGCGTCGATAGGCCGAGGGTTCAGTTTTAGTTTTTAGTGCGTTCTTCGGGTGCAGAACTCGTTCCAAAAATAAGTTTTTTCTCGGAATACAAAGCGGTAAATTTGCACCTTGTCCATGGAAGAGCTCGAAGTCCGCGTAGAAGGTGCCCGCGTGCACAACTTGAAGAACATTTTTGTGGCTTTTCCGCACGGCCATTTGGTGGTGGTCACCGGGGTGAGTGGATCGGGCAAGTCGTCGCTTGCCTTTGACACCCTGTATGCCGAAGGCCAGCGCCGCTACGTTGAGTCGCTTTCAGCCTATGCCCGACAGTTCTTGGGCAAACTCGAAAAGCCCGAAGTCGACGACATTAAGGGCCTCGCCCCGGCAATTGCGATCGAGCAAAAGGTGAGTACGCGGAATCCGCGCTCCACCGTCGCCACGGCCACCGAGATTCACGACTACCTCAAACTGCTCTTTGCACGCGTCGGACGCACTTATGCACCGAGCGGGGCCGAAGTAAAGCGCCACAGCGTCGCAGATGTGCTTCAGTTTTTGGCGACCCAGCCCGAGGGGGACTACGCGCTGGTCACGGCTCCACTCGACATGAAGGACCGAACGGCGTCAGCGTTTTGGGAGCTGCTGAGTAGCCAGGGGTACGCCCGTGTGTGGACCCCCGAGCAGGGCGTCGTGCGCCTGGACGAAAACCCAAGCCCCGAAGGTGTGGAGCTGGTCGTGGACCGAGTCCCAACCGGGCTCCGCGACGAGGATTGGGATGCCCGAGCGGCGGATTCCATTCAAACTGCGCTCTACGAAGGTCAAGGCACCTGCCGCATTCGCATTGAAGGCCAGGTACATGAGTTCTCGAACCGCTTTGAGGCCGAAGGCGTGCGCTTTGAAGAGCCCACCCCGGGATTGTTTTCGTTCAACACGCCCCAAGGTGCATGCCCCACGTGTGAAGGTTTTGGTTCCGTGCTTGGAATTGACCCGGAATTGGTGGTTCCGAACCCCGGATTGAGTGTGTTTGAAGATGCCGTGGCCCCGTGGCGCGGCGAAAAGCTCGGCGAATGGAAGGACCAGCTGCTTCGCGGAGCCGAGCGGGCCGGATTCCCCATCCACCGCCCCGTGCAGCAGCTCAGTGCCGAACA
>JBDLUG010000131.1:0-4455 GCA_039805405.1 Bacteroidota bacterium | reverse complement strand
CGCCAATGGCTTTAATGTCGGAACCAAGAACTACCTCAGCGTGCAGCCCCGCTTCTCGGCGCGCTACCTCGTCAGTGAGCGCGGATCGATTAAGTGGAGCTACGTGCAAATGGCGCAGTTCCTGCACCTGCTTGCCAACCAGACCATCGGGTTGCCCACGGATTTGTGGGTTCCGGTCACCGAAAACGTCCGGCCCCAAGAGGCCTGGCAGTCGGCCATCGGATACGCCCACAACCTCGGCAAGGGCTGGGAACTCAGCGTCGAGGGCTACTACAAGGACATGCGCAACCTCATCGAGTACAAAGAGGGCGCGACGTTCTTTCTCGGGTTCAGCGACTGGCAAACCAAGATCACTACTGGTCGTGGATGGGCCTACGGCGGTGAGTTCTTGCTCGAGAAAAAGACCGGCAAGTCCACCGGTTGGATCGGCTACACTCTGGCCAAGACCACGCGCCAGTTCGACGAGCTGAACTTCGGCGATCCGTTTCCCTACACCTACGACCGCCGCCACGACCTAAGTGTGGTCTTTAACCACAGCTTCAGCGAGAAACTCTCGATGGGCGCAGTGTTTGTGTACGGAACCGGCCGCGCCGTGACCCTCGCCACCCGAAAAATGTTTGCACGCCCCGAGGATGCGTTCGACGGAACATGGCTTCAGACCGTGGAATCCATCGACGGACGCAACTCGTTCCGCGAGCCGGCCTACCACCGCGCCGACATTTCAATCACGTGGAAGCGCCCAACCAAATGGGGTGATGGCGCATGGCAGTTGGGCGTATACAACGCCTACAACCGCATCAATATATTTTACATGGACTTTGGCTACGACGACCGCAACAACCGGGTGCTCAAGGGCTACGGACTCTTTCCGTTGATTCCATCCATCTCGTACTCATTTGAATTCTAGATCAATGAAAAAGTTTGCTCTTGCGGCAGCTGCCGTACTCCTCGGAACCTCATGCGAACGCATTATTCCGTTTGACGCCGAGCAGGTGGACCCCATACTCGTGCTCTACGCCGACATCAACCCGAGTCAGTCATTTAAGGCTCACTTGAGTCGGACGGTTGGAATCCTCGACCAAGGCGAGCCCCAGCGCATCGCCGACGCCCTCGTGTGGGCCGAAGACTCCCTGGGCAACGTCATTGATACACTGCGCTCAGATGGAAACCCCGACGGGTTCTACTACAGTCCCCTCAAGCCCGCGGCCGCCCAAAAGGTTGTGATTAAGGCGAAATGGGGAGAACTTCCCCAGGTCCAAGGTTCGGCCAAGGGCTTTGCCCTGGGAGGAAGCTTTAGCATGGATTCCATCGGCTACAACCCGGGGAACGGCATGTTCGGAATGCCTTATGTTTTGATGCGAGTAACGATGCAGGACGACGGAGTCCCAGGCATTTACCGCCTTGAATTCTATGAAGACATCGCCGACACGACTTGGGGTCAGTACCCGATTTACTCGGATTCTGACGATCCGCTCGTGCTGCAGCCGGCGTTTGGTGGTGACTTTGGGGCCCGCATCGACTTCGACAACGCGCTCTTTTTGGGCCAAACCCGCAGCATTGAGGTCAAAGTATTCAAGTGGGTTTCAGAGACGCCCACGAAGCTCAAAATTTCAAAGCTCGACGAGGCTACCGTCAAGTACGAGCGGTCGCTTCAGGCCGCGCAAAACGGCGGTGGCCCCTTCACGCAGCCCGTGCCCATTTTCACCAACGTCGTGGGCGGAGTCGGATTAGTCGGCGGCCGAGGCCACCGCTGGATCCGCGAGTAGATCCGCTACGGTGCAATACCTAAAGAAAAAGCCGACCCCAAACAGGGTCGGCTTTTTTAATGGAGTAAGCTGCCGCGGATTAACCGAGCAGGCTCTTCAGCCAGCCCATGAAGCCTTTGGGTGCCTCACCCGCAACCACGGGCTCAGCGGCTGCAGAAGCTGCTGCCTTCTCTTCTTCGAGCTTTTTGAGGGTGCTTGGGCACACGTAGGCGCTGGTCTCCAGACCTGGAGTGTCCTTGATGGCACCAAACCCGCCGATCACGTCCACGAGGTCGTGGATTCCGCGGCTCTTGAGTATGGAAGCATAGATCATCGAACGGTAGCCGCCCGCACAGTGAATGTGCATTGTGCTGCCGGTAGGAAGCTCGTTGAACTTCGCATTCAGGTCGTCGAGCGCAATGTTCTTGGCTTGCGGAAGGTTTTGGGCCGTCCATTCGCCCTCTTTGCGTGCGTCGATGATGTTCAGTTCAGGCTTGGCGGCGAGGCGCTCAGCCAGTTCGGTTGCGGTAATCCGGGTCACGGTGTCGGTCTCCATTCCGGCTTGGGTCCACGTGGCGATTCCGCCCTCGAGGTAGCCCAGTACGCGGTCGTATCCCACGCGGGTCAAACGCGTAATGACCTCGTCTTCGCGACCGGGCTCGCACACGATCATCAAGGTTTGGTCGGTCGGAATCAATGCACCTACCCACGGAGCGAATTGGCCGTCGATGCCGATGTTGATCGATCCTGGAACGTGACCGGCTGCAAAGTCGTCTGGCTTGCGCGTGTCGAGGACGAGTGCGTCCATTTCGCCGACCATGGCCTTGAAGGCGACGGGTTCAAAAGCTTTGGACGATTCGGCGAGAACTTCTTCGGCACCCGGAATCGCTTTTTTGTTCATGGCCACGTTCATCGGGAAGTAGGCGGGGGGCACGCCCAGTCCGTCGGTCACTTCTTTGATGAACTCTTCGCGGCTCATGTCAGCACGAAGGGCGTAGTTCGTTTCGAGCTGCTCCGCAAGGGTGCCGACGGTCTCTTTGCTCATGTTTTTGCCGCATGCCGATCCGGCTCCATGGCCAGGGTATACCGTGATGGACGGCGGAAGCGTCATGATCTTGGTGCGCAGCGAGTCAAATAGGGTGCTCGCGAGTTCCTCTTGGGTCATGCTGGCGGCCTTTTGTGCCAGGTCAGGACGACCAACGTCACCCAAAAAGAGGGTGTCGCCAGAGAAGATGGCAACTTGCTCGCCGGCTTCGTTGCGAAGCACGTAGCACGTGGACTCCATGGTGTGGCCGGGAGTGTGCAGTACCTCGATGGTCACGTCACCCACGTGCAGCACTTCGCCGTCAGTGGCGATGTGGGCCTCAAATTCGGGGTTGGCATTGGGTCCGTACACGATGGGGGCACCCGTTGCTTTTGAAAGGGCGACGTGGCCTGATACAAAGTCAGCGTGAAAGTGCGTCTCAAGGATGTACTTGATGGTCACCCCCAGGGACTCAGCGCGGTCGAGGTAGGGCTTGGTTTCGCGCAAGGGGTCAATAACTACGGCTTCGCCGTTTGACGAGATAAAGTAGGCTCCTTGAGCCAAGCATCCGGTGTAAATCTGTTCTACGTTCATAGTGGGTTTCAAGTTACGTCAAGGGTAGGTTTACGATAAAAATTCTTTGGTCAAAATAAAGATGCCCATAACCAGCACAAACCAGCCAAAAGCCTTTTGAAGGGGGCCAGAGGCAATGCGCTTGGACAGGATGGTTCCAACAACCATACCGACGATGGCGATTGCGGTCACGCTCAAAAGCAGCGTCCAGTCGGCGTCCATGTGGTCGAGGTCGCCGGTGAATCCGATGAGCGATTTGAATGCGATGATGGTAAGCGAAGTGCCTACGGCTACCTTCATTTCGAGACCGGTTACGAGCACGAGGGCTGGTATGATCAAAAATCCGCCGCCGGCGCCCACGAGCCCAGTGAGGATTCCGACGCCTGCGCCTTCAGCGAGAACTAAGCCCACCTTGGCGGCCGGACTGAGTTCTTTTTTGGGTGCATTCGCGTCGGCAGGTTTGCGTCCCTTGATCATTCCGCGGGCTGCCCACACCATGAGCACGGCAAAGAGCAGCATGAGGGTGGTTCCCTTGCCAAGGGCGAAATCGCCTGAGGTCCAAATGGGGTCCGGAATTGCGGGCATGATGACCGACCGGGTGAAGTAGACCGCCGCAACAGATGGGAGGCCAAACCAGAGGGCCGTTTTAAAGTCCACTTCTCCAGCGCGCGCTTTGGGCAAAATACTTGCCAGTGCTGTCGCGCCGACAATGAAGAGCGAGTAGGCGGTAGCATCTACTGTGTCAACCCCAAAGAGGTACACGAGTACCGGCAGGGTCAAAATCGATCCGCCACCGCCGAGGAGTCCGAGCGAGAGGCCAATGAGTAGTGAAGCGAGGTAGGCAATGATGATCATGACTGCAAAATTGAACTTTTTAGAACAGGTCTAAAGTGACTTCGGTCGCACACGGCGACCGAAGTTCTGAAGACCGGTCACTGCACCTACATCTTGCCGCGGAGCATTTGGTTCCAGTACAAGTAGGGCAAGCCGTACTTCTTGAGGATCCACATGAGCCACGACTCTTTGGTGGTGTCGACAAAGGTGCTAATCAACGGATCGCTGTCGCGCACGTTATCGTACTTGAATTCCGCCAAAAGCATCTTGCCGTACCCC
>JBDLUG010000130.1:0-4461 GCA_039805405.1 Bacteroidota bacterium | reverse complement strand
TTCAAATTCACGGAGACGCGGCGGTGGCCGGCCAGGGCATCGTCTACGAAGTCGTGCAGATGGAGCGCCTCGACGGCTACGGCACCGGCGGAACCATTCACCTGGTCATCAACAACCAAGTCGGATTCACGACCAACTACCTCGACGCGCGCTCGTCGACGTACTCCACAGATGTGGCCAAGGTGGTTCTGGCTCCGGTACTGCACGTGAACGGCGACGACGTCGAGGCCGTGGTGCACGCCATGCGCTTCGCGATGGAGTACCGCCAGTACTTTGGGCGCGACGTATTTATCGACCTTCTTTGCTACCGCAAGTATGGCCACAACGAGGGCGACGAGCCCCGTTTCACCCAGCCGCTGCTGTACAAAGCGATTGCACGCCACCCGAATCCGCGCGAAATCTACCACGCCAAGTTGCTCGCTCAGGGCGCGGCCCACGCCAACCTCGTCAAAGAGATGGAAGTGGAGTTCAAGGACATGCTCGAGGGCCACTTTGGCGAAGCCAAGCAGATTGCCAAAAACGTGATTGTTCCGTTTATGGAAGACGAGTGGGCGCCCTACCCTGCGGCCAAGCGCGGGCAAATCCTCGAGCTTCCGAACACGGGGGTCGAGCGCAGCCAGCTTGAATCGGCGGCCACGGCACTCACGACGCTTCCAGAGGGCAAGAAATTCCTCAACAAAGCCGCACGCCTAATCGCCGACCGCCACGACATGGTCTTTGGCCGCAATGCGCTGGACTGGGGCATGGCCGAGAACTTGGCCTACGCCACCTTGCTCCAAGACGGCTTCAACGTGCGCATCTCTGGTGAAGACGTCGAGCGCGGAACCTTTAGCCACCGCCACGCCGTACTCAAACTCGAGGACAGCGAAGAGGAATACATCCCGATGAACTCGGTTCCGGGCAAAAAAGGCCGGTTTGCCATCTACAATTCGCACCTGTCAGAGTACGCGGTGCTCGGATTTGACTACGGCTATGCCATGGCCAGCCCCGAAACCCTCGTAATCTGGGAGGCCCAGTTCGGAGACTTCGCCAACGGAGCCCAAATCATCATCGACCAGTTCATCAGCGCCGCTGAAGACAAGTGGAAGACCCAAAACGGTTTGGTGATGCTGCTTCCGCACGGCTACGAAGGCCAAGGCGCCGAACACTCGTCGGCCCGCCTCGAGCGCTTTTTGCAGCTCTGCGCCGAAGACAACATGGTCGTCTGCAACCCGACCACTCCGGCCAACCACTTCCACTTGCTGCGCCGCAGTATGCACTGGAGCTTCCGCAAGCCGTTAGTGGTGATGAGCCCCAAGAGCCTCTTGCGCCACCCCAAAGCCGTGTCGGCGGTCGAGGAACTCACTCAGGGTAGCTTTCAGCCGCTCATTGGTGACGCGACCGTGAATCCCGCCGACGTGCGCAAGGTGGTGTTCTGCTCGGGCAAGCTCTACTACGAACTTGAGGAGGCCCGCGCAGAGCGCGGATGCATGGACACCGCCATCGTGCGCCTGGAGCAGCTGTACCCCATCCCCGCAGCACAAATGCAGTCCGAACTCGCCAAGTACCCCGCCGACGCCAAGCTTGTGTGGGCCCAAGAAGAGCCCGCCAACATGGGCGCCTGGACCTTCTTGCTCGCGAACTGCGACCTTAAGCTGCACCGCGTGTCGCCGGCGGCCTCGGCTGCGCCGGCCAGCGGATCGCACCAAGCCGCCCACCACATTCAGCACCGCCTGATCGCCCAAACTTTTGACTGCTAAAACCACGTACTCATGATCCTCGATATGAAGGTGCCCTCTCCGGGCGAATCGATTAGCGAAGTAGAAATCGCCACCTGGCTCGTCAGCACGGGCGACTACGTCGAAAAGGACCAGGCCATTGCCGAGGTGGATTCAGACAAGGCCACACTTGAGCTTCCCGCTGAAGCCGCTGGGGTTATCGAAATTTTGGTGGAGCCCGGAACCACCGTGGCCGTAGGTCAAGTGGTATGCCGCATTGACACCTCAGCCGCCGCGCCTGAAGGCGGATCCAAGCCTGCTGCTGCCGCGAGCTCAACTCCTAACCCGATGCCGGTAGCTGCTGCTCAGGCTCCGACCGCCCAGACCTACGCAACCGGAACCGCTTCGCCCGCCGCTAAAAAGATCCTCGCTGAAAAAGGCATGGACGCCACACAGGTTGCCGGAACCGGCAAGGACGGCCGCATCACCAAAGAGGACGCGGTGAACGCCAAAGTGTCGATGGGTTCCGCCCCCGTATCGGGACGCGGCGAAACCCGCACCCGCATGAGCGCACTGCGCCGCAAACTCGCCACCCGCCTTGTAAGCGTGAAGAACGAGACGGCGATGCTGACCACCTTTAATGAGGTCGACATGAAGCCCATCATGGACCTTCGCAAGGAATACAAGGATGCTTTTGCCGCCAAGCACGGCGTCGGACTCGGATTCATGAGCTTCTTCACTCTGGCGACAGTGCGTGCCCTAAAAATGTTCCCGGCCGTGGCCAGCATGATCGACGGAGACGACATGGTTTCGTTTGACACCACCGACATTTCGGTGGCGGTGAGCGGGCCCAAGGGACTGATGGTTCCGGTGCTTCGCAATGCCGACCAAATGAGCTTTGCCGACGTCGAGGGCGGAATCAAGGACCTCGCGACCAAAGTGCGCGACGGCAAAATCAGCGTCGACGAGATGACGGGCGGATGCTTCACCATCACCAACGGCGGCGTGTTCGGCTCGATGCTTTCGACGCCGATTATCAATCCACCGCAGAGCGCGATCCTCGGAATGCACAACATCGTCGAGCGCCCCGTGGTGCGCGACGGCCAAATCGTGGTGCGCCCCATTATGTACGTGGCCATGAGCTACGACCACCGCATCATTGACGGCCGCGAGTCGGTCGGAACCCTCGTAGCCATCAAAGAGGCCCTCGAGAATCCGGTCGAGCTGCTCATGGGCGGCGACGTGAAGGCAGGCTTGGGGCTTTAACGGCGCGTGAGCTGGTTAGCTCATTAGCTCGTTGGAGTGTTGGCTCGTTGGTTAGCGTGCTTGCGACGGTTCCAATTCGCTCACAAAAAGTAAGACCCGGGCGGATTTTAAGTCAAGTGCTTTGAAATGAGCACTTTGAAAAACATAAGGTGCATGTTTGTTCATGCAGATTTAAGAAACAGGTAACATTGAGGGTCTAGGTTTGCACCAAACAAAACGCAAACAATATGACTAACATTTTCAAATTTGGAACCCTGGCTTTAGCTGCTGTAGCTATGGCATCTTGCGGTGGCGATCCCGTTGATCCAATCGACCCGATCCAAACCAACAAGGTTATCTCTTCAAACATCACGTCGAACACCACGTGGTACGCTGATACCGTCTACCAACTTGGTGGCCGTATCACGGTTACAAGCGGTGCTACGCTGACGATCCAGCCTGGAACCATTATCAAAGGCGAAGCCGGAACCGGTTCAAACGCTACTGCACTTTTGATCGCCCGCGGCGGTAAGCTGATGGCTGAAGGTACCGCTAGCTTGCCCATCATCTTCACTTCAGTTGCTGACGAAATCACTCCTGAAATGGTTGCTGCCGGAAACTTCGCGTCACCCAACCTTGATCCAACCGTAAACGGTTTGTGGGGCGGAATTATCGTTTTGGGTAATGCCAAAATTTCTCCAAAGCCCGGAACGTCAGGCGAACTTCTTGAAGTTCAGATCGAAGGCATTCCTACCTCGGACGCCAATGGTTTGTACGGTGGCAACAACGACGCCGACAACAGCGGTGTAATCAAGTTTGTTTCAGTGCGTCACGGCGGAACCAACATCGGTAGCGGTAACGAAATCAACGGTATCACCTTTGGTGGCGTAGGTAGCGGAACCGTAGTTGAGAACATCGAAATCGTAGCCAACCAGGACGACGGTGTTGAGTGGTTCGGTGGAACAGTTAACGCCAAGAACGTAGTAGTATGGAACGCCGGTGACGACGGTCTTGATACCGACCAATCTTGGGCTGGAACGTGCGACAACTTCGCCGTAATCACCGCAGCCGGTCACGTATTCGAACTTGACGGTCCAGAGGGTGCCTACAGCGCTGGTCACATCTTCAAGAACGGTAACGTAGTTGCTTCAAACGACGACGTAGCTTCACAGGACTTGATCAACACCGACGCCAACTCAATCGTTGACATGGTTGACGTGTACTTTACCGACGTAGTTGCAGGTCAAAAGATCAACCGCGTAACTGCTGCAGGAGTAACCTACACTGGTATCGTAATCAACGTTCCTGCGGACTCACTTGCCAACCACGTGAACGGAGCCGTTCCAGCTGGCGTGACTGCAGGTGCTACTGGCAAGGCCAACATCAGCGTATTCGGCTGGACGTGGGCTAACGCTGCCAACGTAATCAAGTAATTCTTGAAACGGATTTAAACCCAACCAAAAAGAGGTGCCCGCGGAAACTGTTCCGTGGGCACTTTCTTTTACCTACCCGCAACAAT
>JBDLUG010000129.1:0-4486 GCA_039805405.1 Bacteroidota bacterium | reverse complement strand
CGCGCTTGACCACCGATACGTTGGCGCCCTCTTTGAGGCTACCGCGGTGCAGGCGGCCAATGGCCATGCGGCCTTGGTAGCTGCTGTAGTCCAAGCTGGTGATCAGCATTTGGGGGGTTCCGGCCAGCACGTCGGCGGCGGGTACGTGGTCGAGTACGACGTCAAGCAGGTACTCAATGTTTTCGGTTTGCGTCTTCCAGTCTGGACCCATCCAGTTGTTTTTGGCGGAACCGTACACACACGGAAAGTCGAGCTGCTCTTCGGTCGCGTCCAGTGAGAACATCAGGTCAAAGACCATTTCGTAGGCCTGCTCGGGGTCGCAGTTGGGCTTGTCGACCTTGTTGACCACAACAATGGGGCGCAGCCCCATTTGAAGCGCCTTTTGAAGTACAAAACGAGTCTGCGGCATCGGGCCTTCAAAGGCATCCACCAAAAGCAATACGCCGTCGGCCATGTTGAGAACTCGCTCGACCTCACCGCCAAAGTCGGCGTGACCCGGAGTATCAATAATGTTGATTTTTACCCCTTTGTAGTTGACGCTGACGTTCTTGGCGAGAATGGTGATTCCGCGCTCGCGCTCAAGGTCGTTGTTGTCGAGAATCAGTTCACCCGTCTCTTGGTTGGTGCGAAACAGCTGGCAGTGGTGAAGGATTTTGTCCACCAAAGTGGTCTTGCCGTGGTCAACGTGGGCAATGATGGCGATATTTCGAATCGGAGTCATAGGGTAGGTAAAAAGCGCCGCGAAGGTACGCCTTTCCCTAGACGTGGCCTCTTCTAGTCCAGATTATCAAATCGGTACAGCGGATCCAGCTCGTAGTCGTGCTGCAGTTCGCACAGCGGATTGATGAGTCCGTCGTTGAGTCCGTAGACCCACCCGTGCAGGGTCGGGGCCTTGCGCTCCTTCCAGGCGCGCTGGATTACGCTCGTCTTAGCCAGGTTCTGAACCTGCTCGCGTACATTGAATTCCACCAGGCGGTTGACGCGTTCGGTGGGGTCGCTGTTCACGTCAATTTCGGCGGAATGCAGGCGGTGCACATCTTTAATGTTGCGCAGCCACTTGTTGATGATTCCGAATGAATTGTTGGTGAGCGAAGCCGCGACTCCGCCGCAGCCGTAGTGGCCGCACACGATGACGTGCTCGACCTTGAGGTAGTGCACGGCGTACTCGAGCACCGACAGCAGGTTGAGGTCGGTGTGCACCACCATGTTGGCGATGTTGCGGTGCACAAAAATTTCGCCGGGGGCAGTACCCGTAATGGTGTCGGCCGGAACCCGGCTGTCGCTGCACCCAATCCACAAGTACTTGGGCGTTTGAATGCTCGACAGGCGGTCGAAGTACTGGGGGTCGTCGTAGCGACGGCCTTCAGACCAGGCCTTGTTGGCTAAGAGGAGTTGATCGATGTCGCGCATAGTGAATTAAGACCAGGGTTCGAGAATATGGGACTGGTGGGCGGCCCGGCGCACCGTAACGCTGACCCCTTTGAGGCCTGCGTGCGTCGCGTAGTCGTGAATGACCTCGACAATGTCGGGGTCAATGAAGTCGGCCTGGCTGATGTCCACCAACAGTTCGCATCCGTGCGGAAGCTTTTCAAGCGACTCCTTGAGCTTGCCCTTGTTGAGAAAGCTCACATTGCGGCGCAGCTGCAGGATGTAGTTGGTTCCGAGGTGGGTCAGCGAAATGCTTGAGCGAAAGTCGTTGAAGGCAATAAATACGGTGGCGACCAGCAGGCCCAGGGCAATGCCCTTGAGCAAGTCGGTGAGCAAAATCGCCACCACGGTAAGTGCGAACGGAACCCACTGCAGCGCGCCCTGCTTCACGAGCGGGGCAATCACCTTTTTGGGGTGCGTGAGTTTGTAGCCCGTGGCGATCAAGATGGCCGCGAGCGTAGCGAGCGGAATTTGGTTCAGTACGCTCGTCAAAAGCACGACACTGAGGGCCAAAATCACGCCGTGCAGAATGGCGCTCCAGCGGGTTTGCCCCCCTGCCTGAGCGTTGACACTGGTGCGCACGACGACCGAGGTTACGGGCAGTCCGCCCAAAAATCCCGAAACCATATTACCCGCGCCCTGAGCCAGCAGCTCGCGGTTGGTCGGCGTCACGCGCTTCAGGGGGTCGAGGCGGTCGGCGGCCTCGATGCTCAAAAGGCTTTCGAGGCTGGCAATCAAGGCCAGCGTGAGCGCGGTGGCCCAGACGGCGGGCTGGCTGATGGCGTCCCAGCGCGGAACCACCCACGACGCCGACGACAGCTCGGGCAACTGCACGCGGTGGCTGGTCGCCACGGCCCAGGCGTCGCCCAATAGTTGGGGTAGCGCGGTGGCGAGCAAGGTTCCGCCGGCGACAGCAATCAGTGCTGACGGAATGATTCGGCCCAGCTTCGTCTTGGCGTAGCCGATGACTTCGGCCAGCTGCAGCCAAAGCAGCGCGGCGATTCCGACTGCAGCAGCACCCGGGCTGAGCGCTCCTATGGCGTGGCCGAGTGCGGTAAAGGTGTTGTCGTGGTCTGCTTGGTTAAATCCCTCGTCGCCAAAAAAGTCCGCATCGTAGCCCACCAAGTGCGGAATCTGCTTAAGGATCAAAATGAGCCCGATGGCCGCCATCATTCCTTTAATTACGGTGTTGGGTACGTAGTGGCCCACCACACCCAACTTGAGTAGGCCCATTGCGATTTGCACTACGCCTGCGAGTACGACCGCGACCAAAAAGACCTCGAACGAGCCAAGGTCGCTGATTGCGGCGAGCACCACGGCGGTCAGGCCTGCGGCAGGACCCGAAACGCTCAAGGGCGACCCGCTGAGGGCTCCGACGACCACGCCACCGACGACGCCGGCGACGATTCCGCTCAGCATTGGGGCGCCAGAGCCAAGGGCGATTCCAAGGCAGAGGGGGAGTGCAACCAAAAACACCACCAGTGCGGCGGGCAGGTCAGCATGAAGTTGGGGGCGGAACGTAGGCATAAATATTTCGGATACCGAAAATAAGCGAATCCGATGGATGTAGACGAATCAGCTGGCCAAAGTTTTCGGGTAGAATCCGAGTGAGTTACTTGGTCATAAAAATCTTAAAGTAACGAAGTTGGATTACCTTTGGCGCCCTTTTAAACTCCCCGCCGATGCGTACCAAGTACCAAGACCTTATTGAGCAAACCTTTGAGTGGCCCCAGCAAGAATTCTCGACCGAGGACTCTGAGTTGCTCTGGCACGGAATTCCGGTGATGGAATTAATCAAGCAGTACGGCACGCCGCTTAAGGTGTCGTACGTGCCCAAGATCTCGGAACACATTCAAAAAGCCAAGCGCATGTTCAACGTGGCGATGGCCAAGGTTGACTACCAAGCTGACTACCATTTTTGCTACTGCACCAAGTCGTCGCACTTTCAGTTCGTGCTCGAAGAGGCCCTGAGCAACGACATTCACCTTGAGACGTCCTCGGCATTCGACATCAACTTAATTGAGACACTCGAAGAAGAAGGGCGCATCACCAAAGACCAGTTCGTCGTGTGCAATGGCTACAAACGCGCGCAGTACACCGAGAACATTGCCCGTCTGATCAACAACGGTTGGACGAGCGTGATCCCCGTGCTCGACAACCGCGAAGAGCTTGACTTGCTCATGGAACAGGTCAATCCAGACAACGCGCATCCGGTCAAAGTAGGTATACGTATCGCAGCTGAAGAGGAACCCAAGTTCGAATTCTACACGTCCCGCTTGGGGATTGGCTACAAGGAAGTGGTTCCGATGTTCAAGAACTACATTCAAAATATTCCGAATGTGGAGCTGAAGATGCTGCACTTCTTCATCAATACGGGCATCAACGACACTGCCTACTACTGGAACGAGCTCAACAAGGCGGTGCGCGTGTACATTCAGCTCAAGAAGATTTGCCCGTCGCTCGATTCCTTGAACATCGGCGGCGGATTCCCAATCAAGAATTCGCTGTCGTTTGCCTACGACTACGAGTACATGGCCGAAGAGATCATCGCGCAGGTCAAGCAGATTTGCAACGCCGAGGGCATCGAAGAGCCGCACATCTTCACCGAGTTTGGCAGCTACACGGTGGGCGAGTCTGGGGCCACGTTCTACAGCATCATGGGCGAAAAAAAGCAGAACGACCGCGAGAAGTGGTATATGATCGACTCGAGCTTTATGACCACGCTGCCCGACGCCTGGGCGATCAACAAGCGCTTTATCATGCTGGCGATCAACAACTGGGACCACGACTACGAGCGCGTACTCTTGGGCGGACTCACGTGCGACAGCGACGACTACTACAATTCAGAGCAGCATTCCAACGCCATCTTCTTGCCCAAACTCAAGTCTGATACGCCGCAGTACATCGGGTTTTTCAACACCGGGGCCTACCAGGAGTCGATTGCGGGCTATGGCGGAATCCAGCACTGCCTCATTCCCGCGCCCAAGCACGTGGTCATCAGCCGCGACGCCAACGGAGACTGGAATACCCGCCTTTTCGCCAAGGAGCAGAGCTACAA
>JBDLUG010000128.1:0-4489 GCA_039805405.1 Bacteroidota bacterium | reverse complement strand
AATCCGGACTTGAAGTCAGAGTACGCCTACAACGCCGACGTCGACATTGCCCGTTTGGTCGGAACCTGGCTAAAGCTTGATGTGGCGGCGTATGCGACGTTGCTGCAGAATGCGCTGGTGCGCCGGGCCTTCACCTTCAACGGTTCTGACAGCCTGGTCTACGACGGGGTGCTCAGTCGGGTAGAGGCCATTCAGAACGCGGCATGGGCACGCGTAGTTGGCGCTTACTTTGGGGTTGAGGCCAAGATGTCGGACGCGCTTTCGGCCAAGCTGTCGTACAACGTTCAGCACGGAGTCGAAGAGCTTGATAACGGGGATGTAGGGCCGTCACGCCACGCTCCCCCCGCGTTTGGTTTGGGCCGAATCACCTACCAAAGGGGTCGGTTTCGAGCCGACCTGACGTCGCAGTTTCAGGCGGGGCGCCGCAACGACCAGCTCGCCTGGGAAGAGCGCGCCAAGATCGAACTGTATGCGCTCGACGCCGACGGAAACGCATACTGCCCGTCGTGGTACACCCTGAATGCCCGTGCAAGTATGGAATTGAAGCACGGAATTACCCTGAATTTGGGGCTTGAAAACATAACGGACCAGCGCTACCGACCCTACAGCTCGGGAATTTCGGGGGCTGGCCGCAATGCCGTGGTGGCCTTAGCGGCGAGGTTTTAAACTGACCTTCTTGGTGGCCCGAGCGGATTCCCGTTACCGGTTTGGGCCGTTGCACCGCAGGTTGTTCCTGGCGATAGGATTTACCTATTGGGCATCGGCAGGGGCTTTCACAAAAGAAGTAGATTTGTAGGTAGATCAAACCAACCCCTAACTACTTGAATATCATGAATAAATTACTCACTTTGCTCGCGTTAGCTGCTGCAAGTGCCCTCTCTGCGCAAGGCATGAAAGGCGACATAAGCATGTGCCCCGTGCACGGCGGCGGTGCCGCAGCGGCTGCTGAAGCGTCAGCACCCAAGACCACGGACCCCAAGAAGGCCATGACAGGAACCACAAACCAAGATTGGTGGCCCAACCAACTTAACCTCGACCTGCTCCGTCAGAATTCCAACTTGTCCAACCCCATGGATCCCGGTTTTGATTACCGCAAGTCGTTTGGGGAACTTGATTACTTTGCCCTCAAGGCCGAGGTGAAAAAGACGCTGACCGAGTCCAAGGATTGGTGGCCTGCGGATTGGGGCAACTACGGCCCACTGTTCATTCGCATGGCGTGGCACAGTGCGGGAACGTACCGCACCGGAGATGGCCGCGGTGGCTCTGCAGCCGGTCAGCAGCGCTTCGCTCCTTTGAATAGCTGGCCTGACAATGCCAACCTCGATAAAGCACGTCGCCTTTTGTGGCCCGTGAAGATGAAGTACGGATCCAAGATCTCTTGGGCTGACCTTTTTGTGCTTGCGGGCAATGTGGCCCTTGAAGAAATGGGCTTCAAAACCTTTGGATTCTCAGGTGGTCGTGTCGATGTGTGGGAGCCTGAAAAGGATGTCTACTGGGGCACTGAAGGCCAATGGCTGGCAGATCAAGCCCGCTACAGTGGCGACCGAAAGCTCGAGAATCCACTTGCTGCGGTACAGATGGGCTTGATTTATGTCAACCCTGAAGGTCCAAACGGCAACCCTGATCCGGTCTTGGCTGCGAACGACATTCGCGAAACCTTTGGCCGTATGGGCATGAACGATGAAGAGACGGTCGCGCTCATCGCTGGCGGACACACCTTGGGCAAGACCCACGGCGCAGGTCCCGCGAGCCATGTAGGGCCAGAGCCTGAAGCGGCTCCGATCGAAGCCCAGGGCTTGGGCTGGAACAGCAGCTACGGCAGCGGCAAAGGCAAGGATGCGATTACCTCGGGCCTCGAAGTGATTTGGACGTCAACTCCAGTGGAGTGGAGCCATCAGTACTTTGTGAATTTGTTTAGCTACGATTGGGAACTTACCAAGAGTCCTGCTGGGGCACACCAGTGGGTTGCTAAGGACGCCGAGGCGACCTTTCCTGACGCACATGTAGCTGGACTGAAGCACCGCCCGACCATGCTGACTACAGACCTGTCGCTTCGCTTTGATCCGTCCTACGAGAAGATTTCGCGCCGTTTTATGGAGGATCCAAAAGCATTTGACGACGCCTTTGCGCGTGCATGGTTTAAGCTTACGCACCGCGACATGGGTCCAAACACGCGATACCTTGGGCCTGAGGCGCCAAAAGAGGCGTTGATTTGGCAAGATCCTGTTCCGGCTGTTGACCACGAGCTTGTCAATGCTGCAGACGTTGCATTGCTGAAGTCTGAAATCCTGAATTCCGGACTCAGTATTCAAGACCTCGTCTCGGTGGCGTGGGCCTCGGCGTCGACCTTCCGTGGGTCCGACAACCGCGGCGGAGCCAACGGTGCCCGCATTTTGCTCGCCCCCCAGCGCACGTGGGAAGCCAACAACCCCGCGCAGCTCGACAAGGTGGTAAAGGTCTATGAGAAGATTGCTAAGAAGTTCAACTCGAAGACCAAGAAAATCTCAATGGCTGATTTGATCGTACTGGGTGGCGTTGCTGCAGTCGAGAAGGCTGCTAAGGATGCGGGCTACCCGGTTGAGGTTCCGTTCACGCCTGGCCGTACGGACGCTCGCGCCGAGCAGACCGACGTTCAGAGCTTTGCCGTACTTGAGCCGATGGCGGATGGGTTCCGCAACTACCGCAAGGGGGCGTACACGGTTCCGACCGAAGCACTTTTGGTGGACAAGGCACAGCTGCTGACGCTGACCGCTCCAGAAATGACGGTGTTGGTGGGCGGAATGCGCGCTCTAGGTGCCAACTACGACGGAAGCAAGACCGGCGTGTTCACGCAGCGCCCCGGGCAGCTCACCAACGATTTCTTTGTCAACCTACTTGACATGAGCACCGTGTGGAAGCCATCAGATGCCAACGCAGAACTGTTCAACGGAACAGATCGCGCGACGGGCTCCACCAAGTGGACGGCCTCTCGTGCAGATCTGATTTTTGGTTCGAATTCTGAGCTCCGCGCCCTCGCCGAGGTGTACGCGAGCGAAGACGCCAAGGCCAAGTTTGTCAATGACTTTGTTGCCGCGTGGAACAAGGTCATGATGCTCGATCGCTTTGACCTACTGAAGAAGTAATTCGCGAGAATTAAGCTGCGGGGCGGTACGGGTCAAAAAGACTCTGCCGCCCCGCTACTTTTTGAGCGACGGCTTAATGCGCGCTCCAATCAATTCAATGCTGCGCAGCAGTTTTTCGCGCGGAAGTTCAGCGTTGTCCATCTGAAAGGTCACGCGGTCTACACCACCGAGCGCCGCGGCATGGCGCAGGATTTTTTCACCTACCTCGTCGGGGTCGCCGACCAAGAGAGCCCCTGTCGGGCCATTTTGGGCGTCGAATCGCTCGCGCGATACCGGGGGCCATCCGCGTTCGCGTCCGATACGGGTAAACGTTTTGGCGTAGCCGGGGAAGTAGTCGTTAATCGCTTCTTCGCGAGAGGGGGCTACATAACCCAGCGAGTGAAGACCCACTTTCAGCGTGTCAGGCGCGTGCCCCGCTTGGGCCCCTGCGGCGCGGTAGAGGTCGACGGCGCGTCGAAAGCGGTGGGTTTCGCCCCCGATCACGGCTACCATCAGCGGAAGTCCGAGTAGGCCAGCGCGCACGAAGGACTCAGGGGTTCCGCCCACACCGACCCAAATGGGAATTTCGGGCTGCACGGGACGCGGGTACACCGCTTGGTCGTTCAACGCCGGGCGGAATTTGCCCGACCAGGTCACCCGCTCCTCGGAACGAAGCTTGAGGAGCAACTCCAGTTTTTCGGCAAACAGCGCGTCGTAGTCGTTGAAATCGAGCCCAAACAGTGGAAAAGACTCGGTAAATGATCCGCGGCCAACGACCATTTCAGCTCGGCCCTTACTCACGAGGTCGAGCGTGGCGTACTGCTGAAATACGCGCACGGGATCGGCTGCACTGAGTACGGTAACTGCGCTGGTTAGCTTGATGCGCTCTGTGCGCGCCGCCGCCGCCGCAAGAATGACCGAGGGGGCAGAATCCAAAAACTCTGCCCGGTGGTGCTCGCCCACACCAAAGACGTCAAGGCCGACGCGGTCGGCAGTTTCGATGCGTTCGAGGAGGTGCTGAATAGCCTCGACAGGCTGTTCGTGCTCGCGCGAGGCGAAGCTGTCAATTCCGAGTTCCATGGGGTGAAGGTAGCAGTTGTAGGGCCCCCTTCACCAGTAGGGACTAGAGTTTGGCCACCCGCTGCGACACCGTGGTTTCGCCGGATTGAATGCGCGCGACGTACACGCCAGAAGGCAAGTTTGCGGCACTCACGATCACGTCTTCGGCGCCCTCGGCCACCGCGAGGACTTTGCCCTGAAAGTCGCAGAGCTCGACGCGAATGGGCGAGCCTAGGCTGAAGGTCCAGCGGTCCGAAGTTGGGTTGGGCGTAACGCGCAGTGCGTTCAGCACGCGCAACTCGTCATTTGACAGCGGAATCGCTGCGTAC
>JBDLUG010000127.1:0-4602 GCA_039805405.1 Bacteroidota bacterium | reverse complement strand
AAAGGCGGGGATGGCTCCGTGGTCGCGAATGAATTCTTCGGCTTTGCGGTCCAGCTGGAGCGATGTGACGCCGGGCTTGATTTCAGCGGCGAGCATTCCCAAAGTGCGCGAAACGAGCTGGGCAGATTCGCGCATGAGCGCGATTTCTTCGGCTGTTTTGAGGATGATCATGAGCGCAAAAGTGAAGTTCCGGTCATGGCGGCAGGTTGGGGTATGCCCATCCAATGGAGGATGGTGGGGGCTACATCACCCAGCACGCCATTGGTAAGATGTAGGCGTTCGGTGGGCTCGTTCGTCACCAAAAAGAAGGGAACAGGGCGCGTCGTGTGGGCGGTATGTGGGCTTCCGTCGGGGTTGCGCATGCAGTCAGCATTGCCGTGGTCGGCGAGGATAAAGAAGCTGTATCCGTGGGGCAGGCCCGCTTCGACAATGGATTGGGCGCACTGGTCCACGGTTTCGCAGGCTTTAATCGCCGCCTCGAGTACGCCGGTATGGCCCACCATGTCGGGGTTGGCAAAATTGAGGCAGATGAAGTCTGCTTCACCGCGTTCGAGTTCGGGCAGGAGTGCGTCACGAAGCTCAAAGGCGCTCATTTCAGGCTGAAGGTCGTAGGTGGCCACTTTGGGTGAGGAGCGAAGAATGCGGGTTTCACCGTCAAAGGGCTCTTCGCGTCCACCTGAAAAAAAGAATGTGACGTGAGGGTATTTTTCGGTCTCTGCGATGCGAATCTGGCGTTTGCCGGCGCGCGCGAGGACTTCGCCCATTGTGTCACTGAGGTTGTCTTTTTCAAACACCATTCGGATTCCGCGAAAGTTGGCGTCGTAGCGGGTCATGGTGGCAAAGTGCAGGTCGGGTATCGGAGTCATTCCGTGCGCGTCGAGTCCACCTTGGCTGAGCGCTTGAGTGAGTTCGCGACCTCGGTCGGTGCGGTAGTTGAAAAAGAATACGGCGTCCCCGGGACGAATGCAGCCCTCAGGGTTGAGGATGTGCGGCAGGAGGAACTCGTCGGTGGTTCCGGCGGCGTAGGCGGCCAGTAGTGCTTCGCGGCCAGATTGGGTCCAGGGGGTTCCGGTGCCGTGCACGAGGGCATCGTAGGCGATTTTCACGCGTTCCCAACGGGTATCGCGGTCCATCGCGTAGTAGCGGCCGGTCAATGACGCAAGCGATCCCGTGGTCTTGCTCATGTGGGCCTCGAGGTCCCCAATGAACGCGGCGCCGCTTTGGGGGTCGGTGTCGCGTCCGTCGGTAAAGGCGTGCACAAAGACGTGTGAAGCCCCAGCAGAGTGCAGTGCCGAAAGGATCCCTTTGGCGTGGTTGATGTGGCTGTGGACGCCGCCGTCGCTGACCAATCCGAGCAGGTGAATGCGTTGGCCGGCGGCTCCGCGCTGTGCAAGGTCAGCAAAGACGGGATTGTGCGCGAACGAACCGTCCTCGAGGGCGAGATCGATTCGAACGAGGTCCTGGTAGACAATGCGCCCCGCCCCAAGGTTCATGTGGCCCACCTCTGAGTTGCCCATTTGGCCGTCGGGAAGGCCAACTGCGCGCCCACTGGCCTCTAATTGACTTGAGGGGTAGCGGCCGTGAAGGCTGTCGTAAAAAGGAGTGGAGCCAAGATCAATGGCCGAAACTGAGGGGTCGGCTGGAATTCCCCAGCCGTCGAGAATGATAAGTACCGCTTTGCGCACCGCACAAAGGTACGGATTTCTAGAACGAGAGCGGGCCTTGCGGGTGCTCCATCACGGGCAATCCGGCGCGAAAAATTCGGGCAGAATGCGGTCCGTGAAGTAGGTGGTCGCGTCCGTTTGAGGTCAGCCAGCTTCCTTCGCGAAGTCCAATGACGGGTTGCGAATTGTAGGCGTGGAATTCGGCGATGCGCTCGTCACGTGTTTCACCCATGTGCGTGCTGCCCTCGATGGGGTCGATGTAGTGCGGATTCAGGTTAAACGGAACCCAACCCATGGCGTTCAGTGTGGGAACTTCGACGACGGGCATGTCGTTGGTCGTGCCGATGCTGATCCCAGCGATGTTGATGCCTGCGCTGCTACCCATGTAGGGGATTCCGTTGCGCACGCTGGCGTCCAGTAGGGGTTCAAGCCCCGTTTCGCGCAGGGTACGTCGAAGAATAAAGGTGTTTCCGCCTCCGACAAACCAGCCTTCAGCAGCGTGTGCCGCCTCGGCCACCGACGCAAATTCGTGAACGCCCTTGACGGTGATTCCGGCCAAGGCCATCACGGTTTTAGGGCGGGCGGTGTAGTCGTCCCAAGTCATACCGCCGGGACGTGCGTACGGAACAAATACCACGAGTCGTCCCGCGAAGTGGTGCGACCATTCGTCGCGGAGGTAGTCCAAGTAGGGCGATCCGTGTACCGTAGAGGTCGACGCAAGAAGAAGCTTCACTTTGTACGTCGTTTTTTGATCGGGGTGTTCACGATCGGTGCATCGGTTGCAGGGTCAGCAAATCGTCCATAGATCAATTCATTAACGCCTTCGCGCTGCTCGGTCCATACCGCGTGAACTTCACCGTTTCGGGCAGCGATTCCCGAATAGTCCCCAAAGAACCGCTTGGGTGTGGGGGTGAACGACGAACTCAGGGGTGATGCAGACCACGAGGTTCCGCCATCGTCAGAGCGGTGAACCCAAGCTTGGGTGCGCAGCGAGGCCGTTTGACCGTAGGCCAGCACGTGCAGGGCTCCGCTTGAGGCGTCTATGGCAAACCACGGCATAAAGTGGTGGCGAATGCTGTCGGGGACGGGGAGGCGGGAGGGTTGGCTCCAGTTTTCGCCGCGGTCTGAGGATGTGCAGTGACTTACCCACGACGTGCTAGAGTCCTGTTCGCCAAAAATCAGGTGCCAGATTCCGTTCGGGTCAAAGTACGAAATTGGCATGCCGTTGGCGCGACCGAGGGCGGGAATTTCATGGGCCCAGCCACCGTGCTGCACGGCAATGGGCCGGTCGACAGGCATCCACGTGATGGCGCCGTCGTCGTCAGATCGGTTCATCCAAATGGTGTCGTTGTAGGACCAGACCGTGGCCACTCCGCCGGTGGGGTCGACCACCGGAATAGCGCCTTCGGGGGTTTGGTCGCCGTCAAGGCAGTTGCCCTCTTGGCGCGAAACCGTGACCGCGGGAGACCACGTTTCGCCGCGGTCGTACGACTGGCTGAACCGAATCCGGGATTTGAATTCAGGTTCCGTGCGGCCGTACGCATCAAATTCGGTCCACGACACGTGCAGAATGCCCGAGGATGGGTCAATGGCGATTCCCTCTTTGTCTTGGTCCTTGGGCGGGTTGTGCCCAATTCCTGCGCCGTCTGACCACGTTGTGCCTTGGTCGTCGCTCCACTGAATGACGATTCGGTCCAGCCAGCTTTCACCGGCACGACCTTGACCGCTTGGGTCGGCCAAATGCAGGTAGTAAAGGCGGCCTTGGGTGTCGTGTGCTAAAATTGGGTCTCCGTAGACGCCCATGCTCGACTTAAGCGCCATCCCTCGGTCCCACGCTGTGGGAGCGCCGTTAGCTGGGTTGCGGTGCAGCTGGTTGAGAACGTTTCCGAGGTAGACTCCCTTGCCGTTGGGGTCCAGTGCGATCGAGGGTTCGCATGCCCAGTTTTCACGACCTTCGGCAGAGGTGATTCGGGTGACGACCCACTGTGCCTGTCCTGAGGCCCAGAGGCTTGAGGCCAACGCGAACGCGGCCGCTAAATGTTTCGCTTCCATAGTAGTTGGGTTCCGGGAATGATTCCGAGTGCAGCCGACCGGCCACCTGCAATTTCGAGAACGTACTTCGCAGGGCCTTCAGATGGCAATGGAGTCTCGTTCATTGGTTGGGCATTTGCTTGAATACTCACAACCCGCCCGTCAGAACTCACGTAAATGATGTCCAGTGGCACGTAGGTGTTGCGCATCCAAAAGCTCTGAAACCGCTCCTCGGGCATGATGAACAGCATACCGGTACCTTCGGGGACACTGCGGCGAAACATCATTCCTTGGGTGGTTTCAGCTGTGGTTTCGGCCAATTCGAGTCGAAACGCCGCAAGTGTATCGCCATTTTCGGCCACAAAGGCACCCATACCTTCTTCAGTAAACTGCGGTTCAAAGTCGGTCGACACGTCGGCGCGCTTGGGTTTTGGTGCGGAACCTAAACCAATCCACGGTCCAATAACGGGGATCACGAGCCCTAGAATCGCGACCGCCACAAGGATGCCGCCAATGCGTACAATGAGTTTGCGGTTCATACTTCTGATTTTTTGCGGACGCTTCGAATCCATAGGTATACGCCAGCAACCACGAGCGGAATGCTCAGCCACTGCCCCATGTTGAGGTCCATTCCTGCTTCAAAGTCCTTTTGGTTGGCTTTGACGAATTCCACCACAAACCGGAATCCAAAAACCAGCACCAAAAACGCTCCAAAAATTTGGCCTTCGCGCGCTGCGGCCCCGCGTGCAAAGAGCCCTAAGAGCAGCACATAAATCAGTGCGTACGCAAGCGCTTCGTACAACTGACTGGGCGCCCGAGGAATTCCATAGGCCGTCAGCACAAAGAAGCCATCTTTTTCTTGAACAAGTTGGTCCTGTGGCAAATAAAGATGTCGATTGTCTGCGTT
>JBDLUG010000126.1:0-4627 GCA_039805405.1 Bacteroidota bacterium | reverse complement strand
CCCGTTACCCTGCGGATTCAGTCCAAATCCTGCGACGAAACCTACCTCGATTCGGTGGTAGTGGATCCGCGCCCCCGACTCGACAGTGCTATTGGGCCGTGGGTGGGCTGCGAACCCTATACGCTGGTCTTTGATGCGGGCGCATTTGCCCGTCGAACGACCTACTTTGAATGGGACTTTGGAGATGGCTCAGGGGACAGCGTGGAGTCTCCTGTCCACACCTATACGGTTCCGGGATTGTACGACGTACGGGTTCGGATGTGGACCGAAACCGGCTGCCGCGACACGGTAGAAAAGATCTTCCCGGGGGCCATTCGGGTCAACCCACGGCCGATTTTGGGTATGACCATTGCGCCCAAAACAGTGTCCATTTACCAGCCTTTGGTGCAGGTTCGCGCCGATTCGGTGGACGCCGACGAGCAGTTTTGGTTTGACATGGGCGACTCGTCCCTTTATGCCCAAGAGGCCTTTGTCGTCCACCTTTACCGCGACACCGGAACCTTTGTGGTGCGCCGCATCGCCGTCAACCAGTTTGGGTGCTGGGACACTCTTGTGGACTCTGTGCGTGTCAACCCGATTTACAACGTGTGGTCTCCGACGGCCTTCACTCCCAACGGAGACGGGAGCAACGAGGGCTTTCGCCCCGTAGCAACGGGCATTACGCAGTACCGACTTCACATTATGGACCGCTGGGGCAACGTGGTCTTTCGGTCTGAAGATGCACTGGCGGAATGGAACGGGCGCGTGCACAACGTCGGCGCCGAATGCCCCGAGGGGGCCTATGTGTGGTCGCTCTTTACGCTCGACTTTGGGGATTCACCGGTCGAGCAGCAGGGCGTCGTGCTACTTGTTCGCTAAGGCATAGGTCACGGCGGCAGCGCCGATGCTCAGCACCAATGTTGCGGTGAGGTACCCTAGAGCCATCAGCCACGAGCCTGTTTTGGCCCACTGTAGGGCTTCCCAACTGAATGTGCTCATAGTACTAAATCCGCCACACAGCCCTGTTGCGAGCGCAAGCTGAATCCGCGCATCGGGATGGGGCCGTGCCATGAGGTAGCCAAGCAATGCCGCAGCGGCCACGTTGGCCACTAGGGTGGCGGCAGATGCGGTGAGGAGCGGGGCCTCTGCGCGCTTGAGCAGGACCGTCAGGGACCAGCGAAGTAGACTGCCAAAGGCTCCGCCCAAGGCTACGGCAAACGGATTCATTGTCCCGAAGTTAGGGGACGAAGGCGAAGGATGAGGCGGCCGATTGCGATTCCGAGAAGTGCCCCGGCAAGCACGTCGCCCGGGTAGTGCACCCCGAGGTATATGCGTGAAAATGGGACCGCCAACGCCCACACCACGGCCAACGCTGTGAGCCATCGCGCGGGGCGTGAAGCCATAAATACGGTCAGTAAAGCCCACGTGGTCGCCGCATGACCTGAAACAAAGCCGAAGGCTCCGCGGCACGTGGCCACGGCGCGAAATTCACCTTCGAGGGCCCAGCACGGCCGAGGGCGTTCGATGCTATTTTTGAGAAGGGTCGCGACCCAGTCAGTAGCGGCAAAGGCCGCCACAAGAGTGATCAATAGCCAAAACCAAGCGCTCAGTGAGAATTTGGGGCGCTGCGCCGCCCAAAAGAGAAGCCATACGGCGAGGGCGACCCAAATGTTTGAAACCGCAGTGAAGGCATAGTCTGCCCAGGGTCCACCATGGCCTGCGACGCCGAGAAAGGCCGAGCGGTCTAGTCGATCGAGCGATTCAATGAATCCCACAGCAAATCTTTGAGTTGGTCCAACCCTTGACCCGTTACACTGCTAAATGTGGTCAGCGCCAAGTCCTTGGGGAGGCGTGGACGCACGCCATCCAGCAGTTGACCGAGAAGGTCTTCGTCGAGCATGTCGGTCTTTGAAATGGCTAGTACACGGCGCTTCGTGAGCAATTCAGGATTGAATCGTTCGAGTTCGCCGAGCAGAATATGGTACTGCTCGACCACGTCGGGCGCGTCGCACGGAACCAAAAACAGCAGCAGTGCGTTGCGCTCAATGTGCTTGAGAAAGCGGTGTCCGAGCCCCCGCCCTTCGGCAGCGCCCTCGATGAGTCCTGGAATGTCGGCCATCACAAACGACGTGTAGTCGCGGTGGGCAACGACTCCGAGGTTGGGCACCAGGGTCGTAAATGGGTAGTCCGCGATTTCGGGTTTGGCCGCACTCACGGCGCTCAGCAGCGTGGACTTGCCGGCATTCGGAAACCCCACCAAGCCGACGTCGGCTAGGACCTTGAGTTCGAGCAGAAACCAGCCTTCGCGGCCTTCTTCGCCGGGCTGTGCGTGCTCAGGGGCTTGGTTGACGGAATTTTTGAAGAAGGCGTTACCGCGACCCCCACGGCCGCCGGGCAAGAACACGCGGCGCTCTCCGGGCTGGGTGAGCTCGCAGAGCACTTCAAGGGTTTCGGCGTCCTTCACGACGGTTCCGAGCGGAACCTGCAGGACGATGTCTTCACCGCTGCCGCCAATACGTTGGTTACGGCTACCGTTGACCCCTGGTTCTGCCTTGATGTGCTTGCGGTACTTGAGGTGAATCAAGGTCCACATTTGGGGATTCGCCTCAAGGATAATATGGCCACCGCGGCCACCGTCGCCACCGTCTGGACCACCCTTGGGCAGGCCCTTAGCGCGAAAGAAGTGACGGCTACCTCCGCCCCCGTGGCCGGACTGCAAGAAGACCTTGACGTAGTCAATAAAATTGGAATCTGCCACGGGTACGTATGTTATAGAGATTGAATAAGGCTGCGCAGTTCGGCCGTAATAGACTCGATGCTGCCCACGCCATTGAGACCGCGGTACTTACCTTGGGCCTCGTAGTAGGACTGAACCGGAGCGGTTTCGCGGGTGTACACCGCGAGGCGCTGGCGAATCACCTCTTCGTTGGCGTCGTCAGCACGGCCCGAAGTTGCGCCGCGCTCGAGAAGGCGCGTGACGAGTTCTTCGTCGTTGACCTCGAGACCGATCATCGCCGTGACACCCGTGCCGGCGTCGGCAAGGATTTCGTCAAGGGCGGCAGCCTGCGCCGACGTACGTGGGAATCCGTCAAAGATGAACCCCGCTGCGTCAGGATGCTTGGTCCACTCGTCCTTGAGCATGGCAATGGTCACGTCGTCTGGAACCAATTGACCCTGGTCCATAAAGGACTTAGCCCACCGACCTAACTCAGTCGCCTCGCGAATGTTGCGGCGAAAAATGTCACCTGTCGAAAGGTGAACAAGGGCGAATTCATCGACGAGCAGGGCACTTTGCGTGCCTTTACCTGCCCCCGGAGGGCCAAAGAGTACAATGTTCTTCATGCGGATGGTGCGTAAATGACCGAAAACGGACAAGGCGGCAAAGGTACGACCTCAGGGACTTCCCTACCTTTGCAGACTAACCCACTGGGCTATGGAACACAATTATGCAGTGATTATGGCGGGCGGCGTCGGTTCGCGCTTCTGGCCTACCTCGACATCGCGAACGCCCAAGCAGTTTCTCGACATTCTCGGAACGGGCGAAACCCTGCTGCAGCAGACGTTTCGACGGATGAAGTCAGTCGTTCCGGCCGACCATATTTATGTGGTGACGCACGTGGACTATGCAGACGCGTGCCTGGAGCAACTTCCGGAACTCAGCCGCCAGCGAGTACTCACCGAACCAGCCCGACGCAACACCGCTCCTTGTGTGGCCTATGCCGCATTTGTGCTCAAAAAACGCGACCCGCTCGCCAACTTTGTCGTAACACCTGCCGACCATTTGGTCACCAACGAAGCGGAATTTACCGCACGCCTCACCTCTGCGCTCTCGACTACCGGCACCCACAACGTGCTCATGACCCTGGGCATGAACCCAATTCGTCCTGAAACGGGCTACGGCTACATTCAGTTCCGCCCCGAAAAGTCGGCGTATGCGGCAGATGTTCACCCTGTTAAAACGTTTACAGAAAAGCCCAACCGCGAGATGGCCGAGCAGTTTATCGCGACGGGTGAGTTTTTGTGGAACGCCGGAATTTTTGTGTGGAATTCCAACGCCATTTTGAGTGCGTTTGAAAAGCACATGCCCGAGATGTACGCCGTATTCAACACAGGTTGGGAGCATTTTGGAACTGAATCAGAAGCCGAATTCATTCGTTCCATGTACGGCGAGTGCCCCAATGAGTCCATCGACTACGGCATCCTTGAGAAAGCAAAGCAAGTCCTCGTAATGCCTGCAGAATTCGGGTGGTCTGACCTGGGAAGCTGGGGCGCAGTGCACGAGCAGCGGGCTGCAGACCTGCACGGAAACACCGGGGCCGGGTCCCATGTGCTGTCGTACGACGCGACCGGAAACACCTACCACATTCCTGAAGACATGGTGGCCGTGGTCGACGGACTGCACGACTACATCGTGATTTTAAGTGAAAACCGCCTTTTGGTGTGCCCTCGCAGCAAAGAGCAAGAAATCAAGCAGTTCGTGCACGACGTCAAGATGCGCCGCGGCGAGGATTTTGTGTAGTTTGCCAATGCGAGCCCACAAAAAAGGCGCCCAGTGGGCGCCTTTTTTAGTGCGGTACTGCGAAGTTTAGCGCTTCGCCCCCTCGAGCCACTTGTAAATGCGCTCGGGCATCACACGCTCTAAGCCGAT
>JBDLUG010000125.1:0-4628 GCA_039805405.1 Bacteroidota bacterium | reverse complement strand
ACAAAATGGAGTCAGAGCAGTACTGGATTTATCCAGAGACTGCGGAGCGCGTAAACCAGGCCAAGGCTGAGAAGCGCAAGGTCTGTGCAGTGGGTACGAGCGTTATTCGTTCGCTGGAGTCGTCAACAATCACCGACCACCGCATCAAGTCGGGCAACGGTTGGACCTCGAAGTTTATTTTTCCTCCGCACGAGTTTCTCGTGGCCAACAGTTTGATTACCAACTTTCACGCACCCCAGTCTACCATGCTGATGCTCACTGCGGCGTTCGCCGGCTACGATCTCACGATGGAGGTGTACCACACAGCCGTAAAAGAGAACTACCGGTTCTTGAGCTACGGGGACGCGCTGATGTTTGTCTAATTAGGCATCATGCGACCAAAAAAAAAGCCGACCCACAGGGTCGGCTTTTTTTGTGCGTGGGGCGCTTAGCGGCCGCTTCCCATGAGGTAGCCGACCTTGAGTCCCATAAAAATTCCGATGTTTTGGAATCGGCCGTCGCGGCTTTCGTCGATATAGGCTTGGTACAGCTCTTGACCCGTGACGGGGTCAATGCTGTAGTTGGTCGCTACAATGGGAAAGTTCACGAATCGATTGGACACCCCAAGGCTCAAATCCACCAAAAATCGATCGCTTGAACGAATGTGGTACCCCATCATTATGCCTTGGTCAAAGTTTTGCTTGAAGCTCGTAATGGGGCCATCAATGCCATTAAACACTTTGTTGTAGCGGCGGTTTTGAATGAACGCGCCAATGTAAAACCCGTCGTCGTACGAGTCTCCGCCAGGGAATACCTTGATGTTGAGCGTTTGGCTCGAGCCCGGACGGACCCGGCTGTCTAAGCTGTAGAACGAGTTGTCGCTCCACAAAATGGCCTCATCGACAAATGCGTCAATCGTATTGTGCAGCGTGAGACCAAGTCCAGCTTCAATGGTGATGTAGGGACTGAGGCGCTGTTCTACCGAAATGGGGTAGTGGCCTGAAAAGAATGGGGTCACATTGAACTTCACGGCCGTCGGGTAGCGCGAGATCAATCGGTTGCGGTTCCGCGCTGAAGTTGAGGAGCTGGGTGCCGTCGTGCCGTCGACGTTGTAGCGCTTTACCGTGACTTGTGCGGTGGTGTCGACCGCTACTACGGCGGCCAGTGCAAAAATGAGCGTGCGAAAATTCATGGTATAAAGATAACGGACATGCTTTCGGCAAAATTCTTGCCACTTTGAAATGCTGTAACTTTGACCAATGAAGCGATTTGCCCTTTTTATTGTGGGAGCTGTACTGCTCTCAGCTACTGGTTTAGCTCAAGATTCCGAAACAGTTGAGGTCCGCTGGAGTCGGGGCTACAAAAACCGCGAAATTCAGCTTGACTATGTGACGAGCTTGGATTCCGCCAATTTTATGACCTACGGAAGCACCTCGCGATCGCTGCTTCGCAAGGCCAAGTACTACTACGCCCGCTACGACCGATTCAGCATGGAACAAGTGTGGCAAGTCGAAGAGACCATCGACAAGTACCGCGATGCGCCAATGACCTTTCACAGTATGATCACCTTCGGTCCGACCACCTACGTGTTTTACCAGGCCTACTCGAAGACGGACGATGTGCGCTACGTGCTTTTGCGCACCATCGATGCCGACGGCAACATTTCAGAATTCATAGAGCTCGACCGCATTACCGCCAAACGTGCCTACATGGGTACGTTCAAAGTGAGCTGGAACTACAATGCCACGAGCTTCGCGGTGGTGAGCTTCCCTGAAGAAGACCGCAAAGAAGAGGTTCAGGTTGAGGTCAAGCGCTTTGACCGCGAAGGGAATCCGCTCGGCGGAGCCTCAGTGAAGCTGGACTATGCGTCCCGCAACGTCAGCATGATGGACGTGGACTACGCGATCAATGGCGACGTCTACATTTTGGCTGCGCGCCGCCCGGACCGCGCCAAGAATGAGAAGCGCCAGTTGTTTGCGCCCAACCAGGAGTTCTTCATTTTGCACGCAAATCCCAACGACGAGGTTTTTCAAGAAGTTGACCTTGGCCTCAAAGACAAGTTTGTCGTGGGCGGAATCGGTGTCGAAGCCGACCAAATTCCCGGTAAAGTGGCAATCAGCGGAATGTACTCTGACAAGCGCTACGGTTCGACCAGCGGCATGTTTTACATGACGATCGACCAAAGCACGATTGAGCCGTTGACCTCAGATTTCATGAATCTTCGCGAATTTGACTACATCAACGACGGCCGCAAAGACGGTTCCGCGCGTGCGCGCCGCAAAGGTGTTGCCAACGAGTCGTACGTGTTCCGCGGAATGGTTCCGCGCGAAGGCGGCGGCAGCCTCGTGCTGATGGAGGACTACGACATGGTGGTTGTGACGACCCAGACCCGCAACGGGACGGTAACCAACTATTACTACTACTACGACAACATTTGGGCAATGATGGTCGACGCACAAGGTGAAATTGAGCGCGTATCGGTGATCCCCAAGCAGCAGTATTCGGTCAATGACGGCGGAGTCAATTCTGGGTTCCTGCTGGTGCGCGACGGTGAAAACTTTCAGTTCCTCTTTAACGACACGCGCGGAAACGACCAGCGCTGGGCCAAGAACCAAGCGCCCAAGCGAATGGCGGCTGCGCGCAAGGCCAATCTTGTTCAGGTTACGCTCAAGCCCGACGGAACCCTCGTGTACAGTCCGTTGATCGAAAACCGCAAGGAGAAGGCGGTGCTGATGCCGCGCCGCGGCCGCTCGTACTTGGGATCCCCAGGAGAGGCAGTGATTCCCGGCGCAAAGCGCGGGAAGTGGGTCTTCATGAGCCTTCGCCCTGAGCGCAACTAATGTCTGTCAAGCCCGATTTTCGAAGCCTACGTCGAGAGGAAGTTCGCGCACACTTTGCTGCGTGGGGTGAGCCTGCGTACCGTGCTGACCAGGTCTACGACTGGCTGTGGGCCAAGGGTGCCCAAAGCTTTGACGACATGTCCAACTTGCCCAAATCGTTGCGGGCCAAGTTGGCCGAAGAATTTGAGTTTCGCCCCCAGCGCATTGAGTCCGTGCAGCGGTCCAGCGACGGAACGTTGAAGAACGCCGTGCGGCTTCACGACGGATTGGTTGTAGAGAGCGTGCTGATTCCGACCGAAAAGCGAATTACGGCCTGCGTGTCGAGCCAAGTGGGCTGCGCCATGGGCTGTGCGTTTTGCGCCACGGCCCGCCTCAAGCGCATGCGCAACCTCGAGCCCGACGAGATCTACGATCAGGTTCGGGCCATTCACGAGCAGGGAACCACAGAGTTCGGACGTCCGCTGACCAACATCGTCTTTATGGGGATGGGGGAGCCGCTGATGAACTACAAAAACACGCTTGAGGCCATCGACCGCATCACCTCACCCAAGGGGCTGGGGCTGTCGCCCAAGCGAATTACCCTTAGTACGGTGGGCCTGCCCAAGATGATTCGCAAGCTGGCCGACGACGGGGTGAAGTTCAACCTGGCGGTTTCGCTGCATTCCGCACGCGACGAAGTGCGCGCCCAAATAATGCCGGTGAACGACGTGGCTCCCATTGCAGAACTTCGTTCGAGCCTTGAGTACTGGTATACCGTTACCAAGCGCAAGGTCACCTTTGAGTACGTGGTTTGGCGCGACGTCAACGACCAGCCCGAAGACGTGCGGGCCTTGGTTGAACTGGCGAAGCGGGTTCCGTGCAAAGTGAATTTGATTGAGTACAATGCCATTGGCGACGAGCGCTTTCGCCAAGCGGCCCCCGAAGCCCTTCAGGCCTATGTCGAAGGACTCGCCCGAATCGGAGTGGTGGCCAAAGTCCGGCATTCGCGCGGTAAAGACATTGATGCTGCGTGCGGACAGTTGGCGAACAAAAAGCTTCCGGCCGAACTTACCTCAATTGACTAATGCCACCTGCGGCGCGGAGCCGTGGGTGCTACCTTTGCAGCTATGACCAAATCAGCAGTTCTTGAGGCGCTTCAGCAAGTGAGCAACGCCAGCGGCAATGGGCTCCTTGTCGAATCCGGCCACGTAAAGAATATTCAGATCTTCGGCGGCGAAGTTGAGCTGGATGTGGTGAGCGATAGTGCCGCCCTCGCCCAGAAAAAACGCCTTGAGGTGGACCTCATGAAGGCGGTGCATACGATTGATTCGAAGGCCACGGTCAAGGTAAATCTGGAGGTGCGCACGCCCGCCCCGGCCGAACAATCGAACGTCCTTCGCGGCAAACCGATTTCCGGGGTCGAGCACGTCATCGCTGTTGCCTCGGGCAAGGGTGGGGTAGGTAAGTCCACGGTGACGGCCAACCTCGCCGTTTCGCTCGCTGAAATGGGCTTTAGCGTGGGTGTAGTCGACGCAGACATCTACGGGCCGAGCATGCCCATCATGTTTGACGTCCAGCACGCCAATCCGGGCGGAATCGATGTCAACGGCGTCCGCAAGATGGATCCGGTCGAGGCCTACGGCGTGAAAATCATGTCGATCGGGTTTTTTGCCGGAACCGACCAAGCGGTCGTATGGCGCGGCCCGATGGCCACCAAAGCCCTCAACCAGATGCTTCAAGAGACCCATTGGGGTGAGCTTGACTTTTTGCTGGTGGACCTGCCTCCGGGCACGGGCGACATCCACTTGAGCCTCGTTCAGGCCCTGCCCG
>JBDLUG010000124.1:0-4696 GCA_039805405.1 Bacteroidota bacterium | reverse complement strand
CCGTCTTTGGCTCCTGCGGCCGAAGCCTTGCCCGAAGCGCTAAACGGAAACTTGCCCACCTTAACCTCAAAACCGGCCTCTTTCGCCGCTTTTTCGGTGTATCCCACACTCGCAATCTCGGGCGAACAGTAGGTACAGCCCGGGATGTTGTTGTAGTCCATCGGCTGCGGATGGTGTCCGGCAATTGCCTCCACGCAGATGATGCCTTCGGCCGAAGCAACGTGCGCCAGGGCTTGACCCTTGACGATGTCGCCGATGGCGTAGTAGCCTGGAATATTGGTGCGGTAGAAGTCGTCGACGACCACGCGGCCTTTGTCGACGGCGATTCCGACGCCCTCAAGACCAATGTTTTCAAGGTTGGGCATCACGCCCACGGCGCTAAGGACCACGTCGCACTCCATCGTGTGCTCGCCCTTGGCGTCGGCGTAGGTCACCTTGCAGCCCTTGCCCTTGGTGTCGACAGACTTCACTTCGGTTCCGGTGAGGATCTCGATGCCCTTCTTTTTAAACGTTTGCTCGAGGGTCTTGCTGACCTCTTCGTCTTCGTTCGGAACAATGCGCGGCAGGTACTCGACAACCGTCACCTTGGTACCCATAGCGTGGTACACGTAGGCGAACTCAACGCCAATGGCGCCTGAACCGACAATCACCATGCTCTTAGGCTGCTCGGGGAGCACCATGGCCTCGCGGTACCCAATGATTTTTTTGCCGTCTTGGGGCAGGTTGGGAAGCACGCGGCTGCGTCCGCCCGTCGCGATAATGATGTGCTTGGCGCTGATCACTTGGGTGCCGGAATCGCCCTTGACCTCGACCTTGCGGCCGGGCATCAGGGTTCCGTAGCCCATGTGCACATCGATCTTGTTCTTTTTCATCAGGAACTGAATGCCCTTGGACATTCCGTTCGCCACGTCGCGGCTGCGGCCAACCACCTTTCCGAAGTCGTGCTTGGCATCCTTCACGGTGATTCCGTAGTCCTCAGCATGCTGAATGTACTCAAACACCTGCGCGCTCTTAATCAGCGCCTTGGTCGGAATGCAGCCCCAGTTGAGGCAAACTCCGCCCAGGCTTTCTTTTTCAACAACCGCGGTTTTCAAACCCAATTGGCTTGCGCGGATCGCGGCTACATAACCGCCGGGGCCGGAGCCCAATACAAGTACGTCGTATTCCATAGCTACAAAGGTAGGTAGGCTACCGCCGAAATCTCGAACCGAGCGTCCTTCGGAAGCCCTAAAACCGACACCGTTTCGCGCGCCGGCTTGGCTTCGCCCATATATTCTGTATAAATGGCGTTCACGGTGGCAAAATCAGCCATGTCGCGCAAAAAAAGACTGCACTTCACGAGGTGCTGCGCGCCCATTCCCTGGCTTTCGAGCACCGCCACAAGGTTGGTGAGGGCCATTCGAACCTCGCTTTCGAGGCTTTCGTTGCGAAATTCTCCCTCGGGCGTGAGCGCGATCATGCCTGAAATAAACAAGTTGGGACCTGCCCACACAGCCTGGCTGTAGGGGCCAATGGGTGCCGGGGCGTTCGGCGTGGTAACGTATCTGGACATGGGCTAAAGTTAGGTTCCACAGGCAGACTACCTTTGAATCCATGCTGCTCGGCGTTCTCGATAACCGCGATTCGTTCACCTACAACTTGGTGCACCTGCTCGAACCCTTTTTTGAAGAGGTGCGGGTGCGCCGCTGCGACAGCCCTTCGGCCCTTGCTGACCTGCACGACGCCGATGCGCTCGTCCTATCCCCTGGCCCCGGGCTGCCCCGCGAGTCGGGAGTTTTGATGGACGTCATTGCCGACCACTTTGGGCGAACCCCCATGCTCGGGGTGTGCCTTGGTATGCAGGCCTTGGCTGAATTTTCGGGCGGACGCCTCGTGCACACGGGCGTTCCCCGGCACGGAATCGCCCGACCCATCACCTGGTCGGACGCTTGGGCCAATGGCCACGTACTTGTGAGCCCCATGATGGTCGGGCTCTACCATTCGTGGGCCGTGGATTCCGCGAGTTTGGGCCCCGATTGGACGGTCACGGCCTCAGACCACGAAGGACTCCCCGCCGCAATGCGCCACCGGTCAGCCCCTGTGTGGGCGGTACAGTTTCATCCTGAAAGCGTGCTGACCCCTCAAGGCCCCGAACTTTTAACGTCTTGGGCTGAATTCAGCAGGGCCTCTGCGCGCTAGTAGTCGCCCAATCCGCGCCGGCGCTGCACCTTTAGGGCGTTCAGCAGGGGCGCGGTCACGCCCATTCCGATCGAGTAGCTTCGGGCGTACCCAAACGGAACCCAGCGCAGGTTCATCTGCCAGCAGTGAATCGTGCGCACCACATCAAATGAGGTAAACGTGAAGTCCATTTTGGCGAGGTCGTAGCCGCTGGCGAAGCGAATCTTCCAGTTTTGGGTCGCGTCGAAGGTTCCGTCAACCCGAACCGAATGGGTTGTTTGGTAGGTAGTGCCCACCGCACTGCGGCGCATGGAGTAGCCCGCGTTGATGCTCCACGGAGCCGCCCATGCTACGTGGTCCAAGGGCGCGTAGTAGTCGCTGTAAAAATTTTCTTCGAGACCTAAGTCGTTGATTTTGGGGCCGCGCCGGCCCTGCGCGGTTCCGCCCCTCAGGCGCACGTCGGCGCTGAACTGGTGCATCGTCGGGCGAATCCAGCCCTGGCCCAAGGCCGCGGCAAACGTTTCGGTGCGGACCCCTGAAGAATCAAGGCCGTACCAATCAAAAAGACCTTGATAGCTCACCCGGTAGGCGCCCTTACCCCATGAGGACGAGGCACGCACGGCAATGTTTTCCCATGGATTCGTGGCCGCCGCGGCATTGTAGCCCGTTTCGAGGCTGAGGTCGTCGATGAGGTTGATCTTGCGCTCAATTCCCGAGTCACCCGAGGCGCGAAGCTTGGCATCCAGCGTGTTGCGAAGCCTAAACCGCACCGCTCCGAGCTGACCAGGGCCCGGCGAACCGTAGGTATAGCCCTGAAAGCGATTGAAGCGTTTGAGCGTACCCGCGGAGTCGCTTTGAATTTCTTGGTAGATGTTCCAGCGCGGATCCGAAAAGTCAGGGCGCGCAATCGCCGTCACGGACGGGTACATGACGTGGCGCAGCGCCGAAACAGGGCCCCGACGGTACCGAAAGAGGCCATAAAGGGTAGTGTTGGCCGACGCCGAGGCCCTAAACTCTCGGGCCGTAAAAAATCCGCGGGCGGTGTCGGTGCGCACTTCGCCCGAATCCGGGTCCCACGAGTAGTTAAGTGCGGTGGGGTACCACTTCTCGGCCCAGTCGGCGCTCGGGTTGATGGTGATGAAGCGCAAGAGCTTCAGGTTGGTGTTCACAGACGCCGACTGCTGAATTCCGCTGCGCAGGCGTGCCGGATCAAAGAGCTCAGCGGGATCCTGAAGTTCCTCAAGCAATCCCTGGGTTTCGTTGCGTCCGTTCATGGCGTAGGTCAAGCCGATCCCCTCGTACCATTTTGGCGCTCCGCTGCGGACTTTGCGGGCAAATGGCTGCACCCGAGCCATTCCCAAATTGAATTCAGGCAGTGACAGTGCGATGGTACCCTGCTGGTTGTTTTGGCGGTGCCTTAGGGCTCCGGTGAAGGTGAACGGAGTTCCTGGAAAGCGCTGCACAAGACTCACCGACGAAGAGAGGTCGTTCTTGAGAAAGTCGTCAGGATTGGTGGTGGTATTCTTAAAAAAGCTGCCAGTGGCGAGTTCAACCCGTGCTGAGATGGTGCGGGTCGGGTGTGCTTTGGGGTCTTGGTTGTGGTTCCACGAAATTCGGTAGTCTCGGGCGTCGTAAAACTGGCCGTAGTCGGCATAGCGCGGATCCCCGTAGCGGGTGCGGTTGGCCTGGACGGTGAATCCGCCCGAGAACCGGTAGCGGTAGCGGTAGTTCGTCTGCGCCTGGATTCCCCACGATCCGCGGGTGTACAAATCGCCGGTAACTTTTAGGTCGAGGTGGTCGTTCAGCGCCCAATAGTGTCCAAATCCAGTCAGACCAAGGCCCCATTCGCGGCGGTCCGCAAAGTTGGGGAGTATAAATCCCGAGGCCCGCTTTTCGGCCATCGGAAAAAATCCGAACGGAAGTGCCAACGGAGTCGGAAGGTGCGCCAATTCAAGGTAGGCAGGCCCCGTAACAATGCGCTTACCCACGTCAAACCGGGCTTGAGGAGCCACGATGGCAAAGTGGGGCTCGGCGTGGTTGCAGGTCGTAAAGCGCGTAGCACCAATGTAGTAGCTTGAGTCACTGATCATTTTGACCTGCTTGCCAAACAAAAAGCCTCCGGACTCTTGACTCGAGGACTGGTAGACCCAGCCCTTTTGGGTTCCGTAGTTGTAGCGCAGGGTGTCGGCACCGATTCGGCGGTCACCCTGGGTAAAGATCGGACGCCCGAGGTAGCTACCGTCTGCCTGCCGCGCGCCGTAGGCCTTGATTTCGCGGCGGCCCCAGTCGATTTCAATGGTTTCGGCTTCGAGGGTGAAGTCCTTGGATTCGGCACGGGCCTTGCCCTGAAGGTTCATGGTGCTGCTGCCCGGAACGAGTGTTCCTTGGCGTTCTGAAGAATAGGTGATTCCGTCCCCATCCAGTACGCCCTGCGCCACCGCCGAAAACGATAAAAATGCCGCAATCATTGCGGCGTAAGCGTGTACCTTTGAAGCGACGTTCATGAAATCAGTGACCAAAAGTAGTACCTACCAACGCC
>JBDLUG010000123.1:0-4742 GCA_039805405.1 Bacteroidota bacterium | reverse complement strand
TTGACCAGGTGGTCGTTGATGGGGCTCGAGGCGGTCAGGGCCGAGGTCAGTACCAGCACGATCTTGTCCTGCTTGAGGACGTATGAGGTGCGGTCCTTTAGGCCGGTTTCGAGTCCGGCATAGGCCAGATCCTGAAATCCGAAGGCGGTTTTAAAGTAGTGGGCGGATTGCTTGGCGTTGCCCACGTAGAGTTCCACGTGGTCGGTGCCGTTCAAGGGTAGAAAGTCAGACATGCTGCGAAATTAAAACTAGCTACTAGTTACTGGTTACTTGTTAGAGCCACGATTGGGTGTAGTTCGGCCACTCGATGTCGAGCGCGTCTTGGGTCAGGCGCAGCGGGCGGAACGTGTCCACCATCACCGCGAGCTCCTGCGTCTCCTTTTGGCCGATCGAACGCTCGTAGGCGCCGGGGTGCGGACCGTGCGGAATTCCGCCCGGATGCAGCGAAATAAAGCCCTGCTCGACGTGGTTGCGGCTCATGAAGTCGCCGTCGACGTAGTACAGCACCTCGTCAGAGTCGATGTTTGAGTGGTTGTAGGGGGCCGGAATCGCCTTGGGGTGGTAGTCGTACATGCGCGGAGCGAACGTGCAGACCACGAAGTTGTGGCCCTCAAACGTTTGGTGCACGGGTGGCGGCTGGTGAATGCGGCCGGTAATGGGCTCGAAGTTGCGCGCGTTGAAGGCGTAGGGGTAGTGGTAGCCGTCCCATCCGACCACGTCAAAGGGGTGCGAGGCGTAGACCACGTCGTAGATCTGGCCCTCCTTTTTAATTTTGATGGTGAACTCGCCCAGGGCGTCGGTGGGCGCCAGGTAGGTCGGACGGCGCAGGTCGCGCTCGCAGAACGGCGAGTGCTCGAGCAGCTGGCCAAACTCGTTGCGGTAGCGCTTGGGCGTGAGGATGGGCGACCGCGACTCGGTGATAAAGAGGCGGTTGTCGGGCCCGTCAAACGTGATTTGGTAGATGGTTCCGCGCGGAATCACCAGGTAGTCCCACTCGCCGAAGGCGAGGGTTCCAAACAGCGAGGTCAGTACGCCGCTGCCCTTGTGCACGAAAATCAGCTCGTCGGAATCGCCGTTTTTGTAGAAGTAGCCGTCGGTTCCGCGGGTCGGCGCTGCGTTTTGCAGGGCCACGTCGTCGTTGAAGAGCACCGTGCGGCGCGAGGCCAGAAAGTCGTCGGCCGGCTTGACGTTAAAGCCCTGCAGCATGCGGGGATTGAGGTTGTGGGCCAAAGCGGCCTTGGGGCGCACGTCGACGGGCTCTGAAATCGTGCGGATCATCGTCGGACGGTGCAGGTGGTAGAGCAGCGAGGCCATTCCGTGAAAGCCTTCGGTGCCAAAGAGCTGTTCGTAGTGAATGCCCGATCCGTCGGCCTTCTCAAATACCGTGTGGCGCTTGGGGGGAATGCTTCCGAGTTGGTGGTAAAACGGCATAACGAGGGGTTGTGTTACGTGGTTTTGGGGGCAAAAGCGCCCTGTGTGAATTCTTCGGGGCGGGCGCGGTGAAAGCGCTTGGTGCCCCCCTGGGCGCCGACATTTCGGCGAATTTCGGCCTGCGCCTCTTCGGGCAGGTGAATGATTTCGTGGCACTCGGCCGAGCAGGTGCCTTCGTGCTTTGCGGCGCAGGTCGGACACTGCAAAAACAGCAGGTTACAGGCTTTGTTCGCGCAGTTGCTGTGGAGGTCCCAAGGGGATCCGCACTGGTGGCAGTGCGCGATGACGTCGTCGCTGATGCGTTCGCCGAGGCGTTCGTCAAACACGAAATTCACGCCCTTGAATGTGTTTTCGAGGCCCTCCTGCTTCACTTGGCGGATGTAGTCAATGATTCCGCCGTGCAGCTGGTTGACGTTCTGAAAGCCGTGGTGCTTGAGGTAGGCCGAGGTTTTCTCGCAGCGGACCCCGCCCGTGCAGTACAGCAGCACCGGGGCGTCCTCTTTGCCGCGCAGCTTTTGGAGCACCTCGGGCAGTTCCTCGCGGAACGTGTCGGCCTCGGGCAGCACCGCGCCCTCAAAGTGGCCCACTTCAGACTCGTAGTGGTTGCGCATGTCGACCACCACGGCGTTGCCGGCCTTCATCAGGTCGTTCCACTCGGCCGCGGTGAGGTGGCGCCCCACGTCGGTCACGTCGTACTCGTCTTCGGGCAGCCCGTCGGCCACGATTTGGTGGCGGACCTTGATGGTGAGCTTCAGAAATGATTTTCCGTCGTCTTCGACGGCGAACTTAAAGGGCATGCGGTCAAATTCCGGCCAGGCGTACAGGGCGCCTGCAAAGGCCGTCCAGTTGGGCTCGGGCACGCTGATTTGGGCGTTGATGCCCTCGCGGGCGACATAGACGCGGCCAAATACGCCGAGGGCGTCCCACTCGGCAAAGAGCTGGTCGCGCACGGCGTGCGGATCGTCGAGGCGCACGTAGCGGTAGAACGAAACCGTACGCCGCACAAAGGATTCGGCCGCCAGACGGCGCTCAAGGGTGGCGCGGTCGTAGAGGTTGCGTAGCGCCGGCTTTCGGCGCTTTTTGGGCGATTCGGAATGTGGATCGTTCAAAGGGTCCATGATACAAAGTTCGGGCACACGGCCTTAGGTGAAACATGACATTCGTCAGTCCCTAACGCGCCCGTTCGGAACCTAACTTTGGACCCATGAACAAGGTTTTGGTACTCGGAGCCGGCGGCCAGATTGGCACCGAACTCGTAGCGGCCCTGCGCAGCGAGCGCGGCCCAGAAAACGTGTGGGCAGCAGACCTTCGGGCGGACGCCTTAATCCAACCGGCTGTGGCCCTCGACGCCACGGATGCGGCGGCGGTGCGCGACCTCGTGGTTCGCGAAGGCATTCGCGAAGTCTACCAGCTCGTCGCGATGCTGAGCGCCACCGGCGAAAAAATGCCCGCCAAGGCCTGGGCCCTGAACATGGATACCCTCTTTATCGTGCTCGACATGGCCAAAGAGGGCTTGCTCGACCGCGTGTTTTGGCCTTCGTCCATCGCTGCCTTTGGACCGACCACGCCCCGTGTGGACACGCCGCAGTACACCGTCATGGATCCGACCACCGTCTACGGCGTCAGTAAGCTCGCCGGCGAACTCTGGTGCCAGTACTACCGCCAAAAGTTTGGCGTGGACGTGCGCTCGCTGCGCTACCCGGGCCTGATTTCGTGGAAGACGCCCCCCGGGGGCGGAACCACCGACTACGCCATCGACATCTTTCATGCGGCCCGCCGCGACGGACGCTACACGAGCTTCTTGGATGCTGAAACCCGCCTGCCGATGATGCACATGGAGGACGCCATTCGCGCCACCCTTCAGCTCATGGCCGCCCCCAAGGAGTCGCTGAGCGTACACACCAGCTACAACGTGGCAGCTGTGGACTTCACGCCGGCGGAACTCGCCGCCGCCATCGCCCAGCGCATGCCGGGATTCGCCATCGACTACGCCCCGGACTTTCGCCAGGCCATCGCCAACAGCTGGCCCCAGCGCATCGACGACGCCGAAGCGCGCCGCGACTGGGGCTGGAGCCCGCGCTACGACCTCGACGCCCTCGTGGACGATATGATGGCGCACATCTAAACCCCCGTGGACGCCACCTGGGAATTTGCCACGACCATATCGGTCAGTGAGGTGCTGGGCGGAATGCGCTACGCGCCGGTTCCGCCCGAGGTGTCTGCGCCGATTCGCGAAGCCAAAATCAAACGTTTGGTGGCGCAGCTCAACGACGGGCAGGAATGGTCCTGCGCCCTCGGCAGCGCCGGCCCCGGCGAATTCATGATCATGGTGTCGAAGGCGCGTCTGGACGCCCACGGACTGCGGGTGGGCAGCTTGGCCCAGATGAGCCTGAGGCCCGACACGAGCCGGTACGGAATGCCCGTGCCCGAGGCCCTCGCCGAGGTGTTTGAGTTTGACCCCGACATCGAGGTCGCGTTTCAGGGGCTGCTCCCGGGGCGGCAGCGCAACCACTTGCACGTGATTGGTTCCGCAAAAAGTGAAGAGACCGCCGCCAAGCGCATCGCCGCGCTGCTGCGCGAGCTCGGCCTGTAGCTAGTCGACCAGCGGGTAGCGCCCCACCGGATGCACGCGGCGCCGGGTGAACACGAAGTTGTTGATTTTACCCTTTTCGTCAAAAAAATAGAGGCGGCAGAACGAGTAGACCGCCGTGCTCCCGTCGCGGTTTTGCCAGTCTTCGTAGGTCACGACCACGGCCATTTCGCGGCCAAACCGAAGCATCGTCCACGGAATGACTGTGGTATAGCGAACCAAGTTGTGCTGGTGGTCCTTGGTGCGGTGGTCGAGCAGGTCGAGGACTTGGGCCCGGCTGTAGATTCCGTACATGCCTTGGCCATCGTGGTACTCCACGGTGTCTGCGAGCAGCGCTTGCTGGGGGCGAAGCACGTTTCGGTAAATAGCTTCGGTAAAATCCATGGCTTTTTTGGCGGCGGAATCCGAACCAATCCGCGTCGCCGAATAAAAGTGAAAGTGTTCAGGGCGTCGGGTGGGCCGAATGGGCCGTGCATTGTCGCGGGGCCAACCGGTGTTGAACATGGCGATTCCGGTGAGCTTTCCTTGCGGGTTCCACGCGACGGCAAAAACCATAAACTGATCGCGGCCATCGAGTTGGGACGTCTTCCAGCGACTGAACACATACGCTACGTGCGATTGGGAACCTTGGTTGTAGGCTCCCCGCACGTTGAAGGCTTCGTAGGTTACCTCGCCGAGTGCGGTTCGCCAGGCGTCGAGCTGGGCGATGCCCTCAAGTCGG
>JBDLUG010000122.1:0-4834 GCA_039805405.1 Bacteroidota bacterium | reverse complement strand
GCGGCCTCGCTTCGGGACTCTACCTCTTGGAGGTTCAAACTGAAGAGGCAACGGGAGTACAGCGCCTGGTCATCGAGCGCTAGGATCTACGCCTGACGGCATAAGCCAGGGTGAGCGGAATCACATCTGCCACCCTGGTTTTTTTTTGCAGCACTTCGGCGGCCGCGTTGAGTGTGCTTCCCGTAGTGAGGGTGTCGTCAATTAAGGCGACTCGAAGACCGTCGAGCCGCTCTGGTTCGCTGATTTCGTAGGCGCCATAGATTCCAAATCGGTCGGATTCAGATCGGGAGGCTTGTGATTTGGTTCCGAAGTTTTGAAGGCTTAGCGGTCGTTGGATGAGGTTAGTTGCAAGCGGCAGGCCCCAGGTGGCATTGAGCCCTCGGGCGATGTGTTCTGCCTGGTTGTAGCCGCGGGCGTAGTAGCGGTCGGCCCGCAGCGGCAGCGGGACAAGTACGTCAACTTCGGGGATGGTGAGTGCGCGGCCCATAAGTTGCCCGAGCGCTACCGCGAGGTCAGGTCGGTTTCCAAACTTAATTGAGCGCATCGCTTGGGTCACGTGCGGGTGGTGGTAGGGCAGCAGCGCGGTTCCGCCACAGGCAAAGCTGAGGTTGATTGGACGCGGACTCACTGAGGACCACAGTTGGGCCCAGCAGGTGGAACAGACGGGGTGCGGGGCTGCCGCAATGCCCTCAGAGCACGTTGGGCATCGTTTTGGCAGTAAACGTTGGAAGCCGCTTTGAAGAAAGTGGTACATTTGCACAAATTCAGAATAGAATGAGCAACGATTCGTCGTCTAAGCGACAAAAAACAGTTATCGGCCTTCTCGTGGCTTTGGTGTTGGTTTTGGGATTTTTTGCCCTCAACCGGAATTCCGCAGTTGAAAACCTCGAAGAAGAGAAAGCGATTTTAGTGAGCGAACTCGAGGAGTACAAGCGTGACCTGATCGGTCAAGTGGCTGCCAACGACAGTATGAACAGCTACATCATTGCCGAGACTGCGCGTTTGAACGCTGCCATCGAGGAGATTACAAACCTCAAGAATGTGACCCAGTCCGAGCTTGCGAAGTACCGCGATCAGGTGAACACGCTCCGCAAGGAAGTGGCGCGTTTGACGAGCCAGGTGGATTCCGTGAACAAGGCCTATGCGGTTCTGGGTGAAGCCAAGGCCCAAGTTGATGCCCAGCTCACCGACGAGCAGTCTAAGAATGCAGAGCTCAATGCGCAGAACACCAATTTGAACGGAAAAGTGGCTACGGCACTGAAGCTGCAGCTCTCGGCACTCGAGGCGACGGCGGTGAAGGTGAGCAGTAAGGGTATTGAGAAGCCAACGACTTCTGCGGGTCGCGCAAACCGCATCAAGGCCTGCTTCACGGTGGCCCAAAATGCCATTGCTGAGCCCTCAAAGCGCACGGTGTACATGCGCATCAATACGCCCGACGGACGCGTGCTTCCGAGCCAAAGCGACGAGCGCAGCATGAAGGTGGGTGGCGAGACCATTTACTTTTCAGCGAAGTCTGAAATTATGTACGAGGGCAAGCAGGTACAGAGCTGTGCCGCATTTGACCTGAGTTCGACGCTCAAGCCCGGAACCTACACGGTTGAGGTATTTAGCGATAACGTGAAAATTGGCACTTCGACACTGGTTTTGAACTAAGTGGAGGTCGTAAGCCTGAATGCCAACGGCCTGCGGGCCGCGTGGAAGAAGGGTCTGGGTGCTTGGCTTGATGCTGAGAACCCGGACCTTGTCTTTATTCAGGAGGTGAAGTGGAACGACATTGAGGGCCTTCGGTCGCTTGCGCAAGGCTGGCACGTGGTTGCGGATTTAGCGACGAAACCAGGATACAGCGGTGTGGCGACCTTGTGCCGGCGCTCGTTGAACGTGCTCGATTCGAATTGGATGCCTGACTCACTCCGCAGCGAGGGACGCTGCACAAGCGTCGAAGTTGACGGAGTTCGATGGGTGAATCTGTACCTGCCGTCGGGTTCGCAGGGCGCACAACGGCAAGCGCTTAAGCTCGAAGCACTCGAGGCCCTTGGTGGGTGGTTGCGGTCGCTTCAGGGGCCCACGGTGCTTGGCGGGGACTGGAATTTAGCACCGTCGGAGTTCGACGTTCACGATCCCAAGCGTCTTGACGGCACGCCCGGTTTTACGCCCGAAGAACGCTCGTGGATGGCCGCCATCGAATGTGAGGGTTGGGTGGAAGGGTTCCGCCACCTGAATCGCAACGCCCGGGAGGTCTACAGCTGGTGGAGCGCGCGGTCTGGAGCCTACGACCGCAACAAAGGTTGGCGCATCGACCACTTCGTGACGAACTGCCCTGAGCGGGTTCAATCAGTCGACTACCTGAGGGATTGCCGATTTTCGGATCATGCCCCGGTGCGACTCCGCTGGAGTTAACTACCTTCGTAGTATGCGAATTCAAGTTGCCGCGGCATTGGCCGCAATCGCGCTCCTCAGCGCCTGTGTGTCGCCCAAAAAGTATTCAGAGCTTCAGTCGTCGTTTGACGCGACGGTTCAGCGGGCGGAATCGCTCAAGGTTGAAGCCGAAAAGGCCCGAATTTCGGCGAGCGAGAGCGAAGCGCAGAAAGTCAAAGCTCTGGCTGCGTTGGACGGTGCCATTAGAGATACGACTGCCCAGGGTGCAGAGATGCGCAAGCTGCAGCGCGCCTACCGCGATCTTAATTCCAACTACGAGTACGCGCTGAAAAACAACAGCCGGCTTGTTCAAGAGAACCTCACCGAGAATAAGGCCATGCTTGAGCGCATGGAGTCCCTCGCTGCCCGCCTTGCCGCCAAAGAAGATTCGCTCAAGCGCGAGCAGGAACGCCTGATGAGCCTCGAGGTTGCCCTACAGCAGCGCGAGCAGCGCGTAGCAGAGTTGGAGCGCCTGATCAGCCGTAAGGACAGTGCTGCGGCCTTTTTGCGCCAGCGCCTCGCGGACGCCCTGCTTGGATTCAAGGACCGCGGACTTACCGTCTCGATGCGCAACGGCCAAGTTTATGTTTCGCTCGACAACCGCTTGATGTTTGCCAGCGGATCCTGGGACGTTCAGCCCGACGGAGCTTCGGCCTTGGGTGAACTCGCCAAAGTGCTTAACGAGAACAAGGACCTGAAAATCGCCGTAGAAGGACACACAGATAGCGATGCCTTCAACGGAAAGACTGCCGTCAAAGACAACTGGGACCTTTCTGTGATGCGCGCGACCAGCGTGGTGAAGATCCTCGTGGGCAAGGGAGTGACCCCCCAGCGTGTTCAGGCTGCGGGACGCGGCGAATTCCTGCCGATTTCGTCCAACGACAATCCAGAAGGCAAGGCCAAGAACCGTCGGACCGAAATCATCATTACGCCCAACTTGGGTGAGCTGGCAGAGTTGATCGGAAACTGATTTTCGCCCAGAAATCCTAGAGCCGGCCCCAAGTGGCCGGCTTTTTTTGCTAAAAGAGGTTGTCGACGACCTGGCTGATGCGGTCTAGAGCCACAAAATGGACCCCGTGAGGCCGTTTGGGCATGCCGGGCGTCTTGGCGCCCCACACGTAGTCAAAACCGAGCTGTCCAGCTTCGAGAACGCGTGCGTCCATACGAGCGATGGGGCGCAATTCGCCTCCGAGGCCAACCTCGCCGGCAAAGGCGACGCCGGGCGGAATCGGTCGGTCCTCTTGGCTCGACAAAATGGCCGCACATACGGCAAGGTCAAGGGCGGGGTCGTCGACGCGAAGGCCTCCGGTTACGTTTAAAAATACATCCTTGCTGGCCAGGTGGAACCCGCAGCGCTTTTCGAGCACCGCAAGCAGCATGTTGAGTCGGCGTGTATCAAACCCGGTGCAGCTGCGCTGGGGCGTGCCGTAGACGGCGGTAGACACCAAGGCTTGAACTTCGACGAGTAGGGGGCGCAAGCCTTCGGCGGTGATTCCGATGGCGGAACCGCTCAGGCCCTCACCCCGCTGGCCCAGCAGCCACGCTGAGGGGTTTGCGACGGGCTGTAGGCCCTTTTCGGCCATTTCGTAGAGTCCAAGCTCCTGGGTGGATCCAAAACGGTTTTTGAGGGCCCTCAGCGTGCGCACGAGGTGGTGCTTGTCGCCCTCGAACTGCAGTACCACGTCGACCATGTGCTCGAGCACTTTGGGTCCGGCTAGGGTGCCCTCTTTGGTGATGTGGCCAATCAGGGCCACGGGTACGTGCCGTGCTTTGGCATAGCGCAGAAATTCGGCGGCGGATTCGCGGATTTGTCCCACGCTTCCCGCGGCGGAATCGAGTTGGGGGTTGTAGGCCGTTTGGATCGAGTCAACCACGAGCAAGTCGGGTTTGAGCTGCTCGGCAGCCTGCAGAATTTTGGAGGTAGAAACCTCAGCGAGTACGTGGCATCCGGGGCCGTTGAAGCCGATGCGCTCGGCACGCATTCGGATTTGTTCTGCGCTTTCTTCGCCGCTGGCATAGAGTGCTTTGGCGCCGGCATGGAGCGCTACCTGCAGCATGAGGGTGGACTTGCCGATTCCGGGTTCTCCGCCCAAAAGGCTGAGGGACCCCGGAACCCATCCGCCCCCGAGTACGCGGTCAAGTTCAAGATCGCCCGTGGGGACGCGGCGCTCGGCGCTTCGGTCCACTTGGTCCAGGGTCAGAACTCGGCTTTGACCGGGAGCTACCCACGCTTGGTCAACGGGCGCACGCTCAATGACTTCTTCGACGAGGGTGTTCCACGCGCTGCAGCTGCGGCACTGGCCGGCCCACTGGGGGTAGCTGGTTCCGCAGGACTGGCAAACAAAGGCTTTTTTGGTCTTGGCCATGGTTCCGCCAAGGTACGCACCCGGCGCGGCTTAGTCGTTTTTAAAACGGTTCA
>JBDLUG010000121.1:0-4913 GCA_039805405.1 Bacteroidota bacterium | reverse complement strand
ACTGAGGGGCTTTGCGATTTTGGTGGTTCGGGGCGGAATCGAACCGTCGACACATGGATTTTCAGTCCATTGCTCTACCAACTGAGCTACCGAACCAAAATCGGGAGCGCAAAGGTAATGCGCAAATTCGAAATACCTTTGCTTTCGAAGCATGATTTCTGTAGACGCCGGCAACACACGTATCAAAGTATTGATTTTCAATCAAGACGGAAGTGTTCAGTACCAAAAAACCTGGCAGCACAGCGCCCAAAAAGAGTGTGAAGCATGGCTTCAGACGCTTGGTGGCCGCATTCTAATCTGTGATTCTTCGGGGGGGCATTGGAACGTGGGGACGGTCGTCACCGCTCATGCGCCGTGGAGTTTTGAATTAGACTACGCTGAAACGGTCGGGGTGGACCGCCTGGCGGCAGTTGAGGGTGCGCGTACCGCCTATCCGAACGGAGCATTGCTCCTCGTATCGCTTGGCACTTGCCTGACCTACAGCTACCTCTCGCACGAGGGCCGCTTTCAGGGCGGATCCATTGCCCCCGGATGGTCCAGTCGGCTGAAGGCGATGCACGAGCACACCGGTAGCCTTCCGGATCTTGAGGCTGCGATTGAACTCGGTTCCGACCCCCGAACCCGCACGACTACCCAAAGCATGACCAGGGGCGCAGCTCAAGGAATGGTCGACGAAATCAATGCAGAGATCGAACGCTTTGAAAAAATTAATCCAGAATTAACCGTACTCGTCACGGGTGGAGATGGCCCAACTTTTGTCAATCATTTGAAAAAGGGCATCTTTGCCGACGAAAATTGGGTAGCCAGAGGACTCTGGGCCCTTGCACACGAATGAATACGCCACGCTTCCTCTCTGCACTAATGCTCGCTACGGCCCTGAGCTTGAGCGCACAACAGCAGTCCGTCAGTCCTTACTCACTGTTCGGTACCGGTTGGTTCGCCGCTCAAGCAAACGCCTACCAGCAGCTTCTCGGTGGCGCAAGTTCTGCGGACCGCAATCCGTGGTACGTGAATCCAGACCAGCCCGCGGCCCTCTCGGCCCTTAAGTACACCACCTTGGACCTCGGTGGTCAGTGGGCCGGAATTCGCCAATCCAATGCGAGCAATAGCGTGCTCAACCAGACCGGCGGCTTTAACCACTTTGGGATCGGCGTCCCCCTCGGCAAGGGCATGGCGCTGGCTGGCTCACTTCGCCCGTATACCTCGGTCGGCTACGACCTTCAAACCGGCGGAACTGATTCGTCCTTTGGCGATTGGTACCGGCGCTACACCGGCCGCGGAGGCTTGAACGCAACTGCGGTGTCGTGGTCGTGGATGCCGATTAAGTACCTGTCGGTTGGCGCCACGACGCGCTACGTATTCGGAACAGCTGAGCGAAACAACAAACTCTACTTCACGGATGCTCGATACGACTACGTGGGCGAGGTGGAGCACGTCTCGGTAAGCGACTGGCGCTGGCAGTTCGGTGGGCAGCTCATTCTGCCGTTTGGCGAGCAGGAGGTAACCGCCGGAATTCAGTACGAACCGACTGCTACGCTCCAAGCCACCCAGGACTACAGTTTGTACAGCTTCAACACCAATGCTGCGGGCACTGAACTCCCGTTAGACACAGTGCAGTCGCGCGCTGCCACATTGGGCAGCATTGTGCTCGGTTCGCGTCTCGGGTACGGGTTGCGCTGGGTGCGGAACCGCAAAAATGCCATGCTCCCAGCATGGTCGCTTGCCGTGCACTACGAGCAAATCAATTTGAACGAACAGCGGGACTTCGGTTCAGTTGCTCCCGGAGCCTATGCGCAACCGACATCCACGTGGGTGGCGAACGCTTCAGTGGTTCCGATGCTCGCGTTCTCGAACCGCCGTCTGACGTCGTACTGGAGCCAGATTCAGTACATCGCCGCGGTACGAAGTGATCGATTTGGCCTAGTGCTCAATGGCACGGAGGTCACCGGTTGGAATGCCAACCTCGGGGTCGCGATGCCCGTTGGGGGACGCAGCTTTATTCCGGGTGACGTCAAAGTCTCAACGCTCCACCTCGGACTCAGTACGGGACAGGTCGGAAGCATCCAAAACGGTCTCGTCCGTGAACAATATCTTCGCGCCTTCGTTGGCGTTACACTGAACGACCAGTGGTTTATGAAAGCTAAATTCCGTTGATTATGAAACGTATACTCCTATCCCTATTCATGGCCGGAGGCCTGACTGCAGCCTTTGGCCAAGCTAAGTGGGGCAGTTCTCAAACCGACTCACTCGTCTGTTTTGAGAAGTACAACGAATTCGGTTCGCTGTACAACACCAAGGCATATGCTGAGGCCTACGAGCCTTGGAAGGTAGTTTTTGAAACCTGCCCGTCAGCTACCGATGTCGTGTACCGCTTTGCTCCAAAGATTGTCGAAGCCAAGATTAAGGCCACAACTGATCCTGTAGCCAAAGAAGCACTTATTCGTTTGCTTCTGTCGACCTACGACAAGCGCAACGAGTACTTCCCTGGCAAAGAGGCAGAAGTCCTTGCCCAAAAAGCAGACGACTTCTGGACCTACTACCCCGACAGCGCCCAAAAGGCCTACGCGATGTACAAGGCGGCCTTCAATCTCGATCCCAAGGCACTTCAGCCGGCCTACTTGAACAACTACTTCAATGTGGTAATCAAGCTCTACAAGGATGAGGTGCTGAAGTCAGAAGGGCTACTTGACGGATTCAACGATGTGGCTGAAGCAATTGAGCTTCAGTCCAATGACCGCAACGTGCTGATTGCCGAACTTACCGCAAAAGACACCACCGGGGTCATTTCTGACCGTGAGAAGCGCTCACTCGACATCAATAAAAAGTTGCTCGCACAGTCTGAGAAGCTTGTGGCCAACATTGAAAAGGGAATTGCGCCACTGCTGACCTGCGACCGCCTGACGTTGATCTACAGCGATTCTACGTTTGCCCTTCACGAGACCGACAAGTCATGGTTGGTTCGAGCAGTAACCATGCTTTCTAAAGAGCGCCAGGACACCTCGGGAACTACCGACTGTACCGACAATCCGGTGTACTTCAAGGCGGCCTCTGCACTTTATGCCCTCGAACCTACGGCAAAAGCGGCCCGCTCAATGGGGCAGCTTAGTGTGAAGAACCAAAAGTGGTCTGAAGCCAAGAAGTACTTTGAGGACGCCATTCGTCAAGAGGTTGATCCTAAGAAGCGCGCAAAGGACTGGATGAAGATTGCCTACATCAGTGACAAGCTGGGTCAGCCCGCAGAAGCGAAGCGAGCGTGCCTCGAGTCTGCCAAGCAGAACCCAGAGTCGGGCGAGCCATTCTTGTACATTGCTTCACTCTACGCTCAAGCCGCCGGTACATGCGGCAGCAACGCTTTCGAAAAGAACGCAGTCTATTGGGCAGCCATCAACATGGCCAACCGTGCGGCGTCGGTTCAGCCGGATCTCGCTCCGCGCGCCGAAAAGCTAGCTGCGGCCTTCCGCAAGGGGGTTCCCGACAAGTCGATTGCCTTCCAGTTCGGATTCAAAGACGGTGACAGCTACACCGTCGGATGTTGGATTAACGAGCGCGTGCTTGTTCGCTACTAAATTCGGACTGATTCTGGCGATGGGCGTCGTTGTGGCTTCGTGCCGCAACGACGCCCATGACGTTCAACGCGTGCGTGCCCAACCCCAGGGCCCGTCTACCGTACAGTACGGAATTTCGGTGGTGTATGCCGATACGAGCGACGTGCAGTGGAAGCTCCGATCCGACCGTTGGGAAGAGGAGCGCACCGCCAACAATCCCACACGAGAGGTGTTTAGTGGAAACGTTCGCGCCATTCAATGGGTGGGAGGCCGTGCCACGGGAACAGAAATGACCGCCGACCGAGTCATTCGCGACGTCAAAGAGCGGATTTGGGAACTCCAGGGCAATGTCCTCATTCAAACGAGCGAGCGAAAAACACTGCGTACCCAGACCATTTTTTGGAACCGCGAGGAGGGCCGTGTCTACGGCGAATCCTGGGTCGAAATCCGCGAACAGGGCCAAACGCTTAGCGGTACAGGGTTTGAAGCCCAAGACGATCTGTCTACCTACAGCATATTTGAGGTGTCCGGAAGCGCAGACGGCAATTAATACGGTAATTTTGTAGCATGAAGCCAGCTCGAAGCCTTAGAACCATGGAATGGATGTACTACGTGGTCGCCGTACTTTCGGCGGAATCCGCGTGGTCCCTCCGCTCGAGTGATCCAACGCGTGCACTTTTGTTCGCCGGATTTGTGGTACTTGCATTGGGCATGGCCTTTTGGCGCCGCCGCCAGCGAATTCGAAGTAGCCAAGGTCCTCAGTTATGAGTGCACTATTGCTCTTGGTGGCACTTGTGGCTTCGGCGTTCTTTTCGGGATCTGAAATCGCTTTTTTGACGGCCAACCGACTACAGCTTGAGATAGACTTGAAGCGTAGGTCAATTCCGTTTTGGGTTACGCATTGGATGCAGCATCCGCAGCGCTTTATCGTTACGATGCTGGTAGGTAACACGCTCGCACTAGTGGTAGTCGGAGCCCAAACGGCGCAACTCCTTCACCCGTTCTTGCTGAAGTTCATGCAGGTTCCGTTGGCAGTACTCACGGAGACCCTCGTGTCTACGGTTGGGGTGCTCTTTTTGGCGGAGTACATTCCCAAGGCACTCTTTCGCGAGCAGGCTAATGCGGCCCTCAAGTGGGTTGCGGTTCCTGCAGGCTTCTTTTTTGTGCTTTTTTGGCCGATTACATGGCTTTTAGGTCGATTTAGTGCCATGATTCTAAGTTGGTTGGGTGCTGATCCCCAATCCGCTCCGTCTGCCCGGGTGTTCGGGCTTGCAGACCTCAACCATTTGGTCGATGAAGCCAGTCAGCAGCACACGCAAGAGCCAGAAGTCGAACTTTTTCGCAACGCATTGGACTTCGCTGAAGTCA
>JBDLUG010000120.1:0-4913 GCA_039805405.1 Bacteroidota bacterium | reverse complement strand
CTTTCTCGCGACTCGCCGCCACTTCAGGGTGAGCTGCCAACCAGAAGTAGAGGCTACTGGTTCCGCACTTCGGAGCGCCAGCGACTACAAGGTTGGGATACAGGGTGGGCACGGCGCAAAGGTAACCTTTTGCGGAGCGCAGCAGTAAAATCAGGTGCGAAACTCGTGCAACGTTTCGACCAAAAAAAGCATCTTTAGGGTATGAAAAAGACCCTAAGCCTCGCTGTGCTCCTCACGGCGGCCACCCTTTCTGCCCAAACGCGTTGGGACTACGAACTCGGAATCCGAACCCCGCCCCCACAAGGAGGCATGTTTGGAAGTTTTTGGAACTACCAATTCATCGCCAAAGCCAGTCCGCGCAAAGCCACCGCAGAAGCGGGAAGCGGCCGATGGGTCCTGCGCTTCAGAACCGGCCAGAACACCTTGAGCTACAGCCGTGGCTCAAACAGCGAAAATTTCTGGATCAATACGAGCTCCATGCTCGGCTTTGAGCGACTTAGCCGCCGTGGAACCAAGCTAAAATCATACTTCGGCGCCGAAGTCGGCGGATCGCTGAGCGGCTACCAAAGCATGAACAACAGCAGCAGGACCTTCGGTCCCACTGCCACTGCTTTGTTCGGAATTCGCTATCGCGTCAAACCCCGCTGGACCCTTTCTGCAGAATTAGCTCCTTCATTCGGACTCTGGTACTCAAAGTACAACGACGAATGGCAGGTACCCATGCAGCAATTCAACCTGTCAGGCCAATCCATCGGACTTGGCGCTACCTACCGACTCTAACCGTCACACGTTGCATAAAAAAAGGGGGCCTAAGGCCCCCTTTGATGTGTTACTCCACCGTCACACTCTTCGCGAGGTTCCGCGGCTGGTCCACATTGCAGCCGCGCAGCACAGCGACGTGGTAGCTCAAAAGCTGCAGGGGCACCGTGGTCAGGAGCGGAGAGAGTGCCTCGTCAGTGGACGGAATGGCAATCAATTCGTCACTCACCGCGGCAATGGCGTCGCTGCCCTCGCCCGTAATGGCGTAGATGCGGCCTTTGCGGGCCTTGACCTCCTGAACATTACTCACAAGTTTCTCATAAAGCTCACCAAATGGCGCGATTACCACCACTGGCATATGCTCGTCAATGAGGGCGATGGGGCCGTGCTTCATTTCGGCAGCAGGATAACCCTCTGCGTGGATGTAGCTGATTTCCTTTAACTTAAGCGCTCCCTCGAGGGCTACGGGGAAGTTGTAGCCCCGCCCGAGGAACAACGCGTTGGTGGAATCAACCATGGTTTTGGCGATTTCGCGAATTTGGCCGTCGAGCTTGAGCATCGACTCAATCTTGGCGGGGATCGCTTCGAGCTCCCGAGCCAATTCGGCAGAGCGTTCTGCAGACATGACGCCTTTGTGCTGACCGAGCCACATGGCGAGCAGGGTAAATACGGTCACCTGTGCGGTGAAGGCCTTGGTCGAGGCGACTCCGATTTCGGGGCCGGCGTGGGTGTAGGCTCCAGCGTGGGTCTCGCGGGCAATGGATGAGCCCACGACATTGCAGATTCCGAACACTGTGGCGCCGTTGGCCTTGGCCATTTTGATCGCCGCGAGGGTGTCGGCGGTTTCGCCGGACTGCGAAACAGCGATGACTACGTCGTTGGGACCAATGATGGGGTTGCGGTAGCGGAACTCGCTTCCGTACTCCACCTCTACGGGCACGCGAGCCAGGTCTTCGATGAGGTACTCGCCGACGAGGCCGGCGTGCCACGAGGTTCCGCAGCCGATGACAATAATACGTTGGGCATTTAAGAGCTTGTCGCTGATCGCGTCCAGGCCAGCCATCTTGACCTCGCCGGTCTTGAAGTTGAGGCGCCCACGCACCGTGTCAAGGATAGACTTGGGCTGCTCAAAGATCTCTTTAATCATAAAGTGATCAAATCCACCCTTTTCAATAGCCGCCAGGTCAATTTGAAGCTGGTGGATCACGTTGTCCACAGGCATGTCGTTGGCAATCGTACGAACGACAACCCCGGTGCGCTGGACCACGGCCATTTCGCCGTCTTCGAGGTAAATCACCTTTTTAGTGGAGTCGATAAATGGCGTTGCGTCGCTGCCAACAAAGAACTCGTTGTCGCCAAGGCCGAGGACAAGCGGTGAACCAAGGCGGCCGACGACCATTTGGTCGGGCTCGTCCGTGCTCATTACAACGATAGCGTAGGCTCCGACAACTTCGTTCAGGGCGAGGCGCACGGCCTGCTGAAGATTGACCTTCTCTTCGTTCTGAATGTACTCAATGAAGTTGACGAGGACCTCGGTGTCGGTATCGCTCGAGAAGGTGTAGCCTTTGGATGCGAGCAGCTCTTTGAGCTGGGCATAGTTCTCGATGATTCCGTTGTGGACAATGACAAGTCGTCCGGAATTGGATGTGTGCGGGTGCGCATTGCGGTCCGACGGCTCGCCGTGGGTAGCCCAGCGGGTGTGTCCGATACCCAACGTGGCGTGCGGGCGCTCTGCATCGGCGAGCGCTTCGAGTGCCGAAACTTTACCTACTTTTTTAAATACCTCTAAACGACCGTTGTAGAGCGCAACTCCTGAGGAATCGTACCCGCGGTATTCTAAACGTTTAAGACCCTGAACAAGGATCGGGTACGCCTCGCGGGGCCCGATGTATCCGACAATGCCGCACATACGCGATTTAGTTTGGTTTGGTGTACCACAAATTTAGCGACATTGGCTCGACCGCGTCGGCGCTGCCGTGAAGGACGGCGCGCAACGGAGAAGAGGCCATGCGCTCAGGAATGAGCATCATTCGGTAGGACGAGGTGCTGTCCAATCCGAGCAAATCCTGCACGTGGCGGGTGATTTCAAAGCGGTAGGCCCCCTTGCGAAGGACTCCTGATGCCGAGAATGTTCCGCCCACAGACCCGCGCTGGTAGTCTCGAATGAGCGTTTTCGCAGAACCTTTGACCTGCAGGACACTTAATCCGCCCGGAGCCTGGTACGTCAAATTCGAGCCTTCGCGCACAGGAACGACGAGTTCCGCATAGTTCACGACGTATCCGCTGTCGCGCAACGCGCGCAGGCCGTCGAGGTTGAGTACGGTTACCGCGCCCCCAAGGCCCTGAATGTAGACCGACGACTCGCCAAGCACCGTGTCTTGGGCTGCCAAATCAAAGGCGGCCTGGCTGCGGTCGTGGGTAATCATATTGAAGCTTTGAACCCCTGAGGTCCACAGCAAGTCGTACACGCCGTAGTCCTTTCCGGCTGCCGAAGTGTCTGTACGAATCGAATCGTTGGTGTAAAAAATCCGCACCTTCGCCGAAGCATCGCCCGGATTGAACTGGTACATGGTCTCGTTGTTCGGTCCGCCTGAAACTATGAGGCCCTTGAAGTAGTCCAAAAAGGCCGCATTCGACGCGAGCACACTCGGGTTGGCGGTCGAGGCGTCCACAATCCACTCCTGAAACTTTTGGCGGTTGAGCTTGAGAAACATTGAGGTTTCGCCCACGCGCACCCCGGTTCGAAGGGTCTTCACTCCGGCCTTGGGCACAAAACTCGTGTCGCACAGGGTCTCGCCCGCAGCAACTGTACTGAATGCATAGTACACTGAATCGGTCAATGCGGAATCGCTGCGCTGCACCTTAATGTGAAATGCTGCCGTCGTGTCCCCGTACCATCCGGCGTAGGGCAGAATCATAAACACGGAATCTACACTGGGATTGATTCCGAAATCAGGCGCCACAGAACTCAGAACCACTTGCGTAGCAAATGAAGCTGTGGGACGACCAAAGACGGGATCCTGATAGCTGCCCACGAGCAGCGCCGCGGGTCGCAGCGTCACCAAGGAGTCAAATGCCTCGGTGTGGGTGCGCATTGCTACCGAGGACTTGGTTCCGAAGGCAAATTGGCTTCCGTCGACAAAATCCAAACCGATTTCTCCAGTCGACTTCTCGCAGGACGCGAACGCGAACGCGAGTACCGCAGCGGCTAAAATCCGACGCATAAAAACTTAGGCGAACAGTGACTCGTAAAACGCATCGAGAGCCGCAGGGTTCTCAAGAAACTCTGCCCCGTTGTGTACGGGAACACCCGCAGCTTTGGCAGCCTCAACTGCGGCGGGTGACGCATTCGGGCTCATTTGAAGCACGGCGTCGGCGTGGCGGGCAGCTCCGCAAAAGAGCGCCTCGGCCGAAGGATTGGTGAACTGGTCCATGCCCTGCACTCCGTCAAAGGTCATGCCCTCTTCGAGCCCTTTGTCCAGACAGCCGTCAAATCCGTTCTCAAAAAGGCTAAAGACCACTTTGGTTCCGGCGAAATGGGCATCGTCGCTGTGAAACTGACGCAAGTACACAGGCAGCGGGGCAGACATCCAGCCCATTACGTGCACGACATCAGGCTGCCAGCCCAATTTTTTAATGGTCTCAATGATGGACTTGCTAAAAAAGAGCGAGCGCGCTCCGTTGTCGTCATAAAAGGCGCCTTGCGCGTCTTCCCACGTGCCCTTGCGCTTGAAGTATTCCTCGTTATCAATGAAGTAGACCTGAATCTTGGCCCCCGGAACGGATGCAACTTTAATGATCAAGGGCTGGTCGTAGTCATTAATGACCACATTGATTCCGCTCAAACGAATGACTTCGTGAAGTTGGTGGCGGCGTTCGTTGATGATGCCAAACCGGGGCATGAAGGCGCGAATTTCATGACCTAACTCGTTCATTTTCTTTGGGAAAGCCAGTGCGGCATTGGCCAAATCCCCCTCGGGGAAGTAGGGCTTAATCTCGTGTGAAACGTATAAAATGCGCCGCTTTGCCATAATCTCTTCTTATCGTGCCTATAAATTGGCCCACAAAGGTACGAAATTCTAAATTGGCGCTCTAGTTTTGGGCTGTTTTGGCGGAATCTCTCACGGTCCTTCGGACCCTCGACCAACTGCGCG
>JBDLUG010000119.1:0-4989 GCA_039805405.1 Bacteroidota bacterium | reverse complement strand
CCGCGCAGCTTCGGCCACACCGGATTCACCGGTACCTTTGCCTGGGCCGACCCCGAATCCGGAATCGTTCTGGTGTTCTTATCCAACCGTGTCTATCCCGATGCCAGCGTCAACAAACTCGCCCAAATGGGCATTCGCACCCAGCTTCAAGAAGTGGTGCAAAGCGCTCTGCGCTAGCTTCGTGCTCGCGGCAGCGCCTGAGGCCTATGCTCAGGCCCAAATTGGCCAGCAGAGCTTCACCACAGACAGCTTGGCGGTGACGTACTTCGGAACCGGCAAGCCCCGCATCATCGCCTCGTACCGCGATGGACTGCTGCACGGTCCGACCTTTGAGTACCACGCCTCGGGCCAAATCAACGGAATCACGCACTACTACGACGGCGAAAAGTCCGGAGAACAAAAAATGTTTGACCAAGCGGGCCGCCTCTTGTGGGTTAAAACCTGGCAGTCCGACCGCATGCACGGCGAAGAGCGCCTCTACTACCAAGACGGTCAAATTCAGTCCCGCGCTGAGTGGCGCAACAACCAAAAGCACGGAACCACCACCTTCTACTACGAGCTTGGTGGTGTCGCTGCCGAAATCCAGTATGCGTTTGGTGAACAAGTCAGCTCGACCTACTACGACGAAGAGGGCAACGTGAAAAAAAACAACCTCTAATGCGCATCGGAATCGTTTGCCACCCCACCTTCGGAGGGTCCGGAGTGCTCGCCACTGAGTTGGCAGCCTTTTTGGCGCGCCAAGGACACAGTGTTCACGTGATCAGCTATGCCATGCCCGCGCGCATGGACGTCTTTCAGCCCGACCTCTACTTTCACGAGGTTCAGGTTCAGGACTACCCGCTCTTTCAGTACCAGCCCTACGAACTCGCCCTGTCGAGCATGATGGTCCAGGTCGTGCAGCGCGAAAAGTTGGACTTGCTGCACGTGCACTACGCGATTCCGCACGCCTATGCCGCCTACATGGCGCGCAAGATCCTCGAGGACCAGGGCGTCGTGATTCCCGTGGTCACCACCTTGCACGGAACCGACATCACCCTCGTCGGCAAGCATCCCTCGTACAAACCTGCGGTCTGCTTCTCAATCGAGCACTCGAGTGCGGTGACGGCGGTTTCGGAATCTTTGCGCCGCGATACCGAGCGCATTTTTAACATTCGCAAGCGGATCCGTGTGATTCCCAACTTCGTAGACCTCGAGCGCTACGGCCGCTGCACCACCGACACCCGCAGCAAGGTGGCGCCCGACGGAATGCCCATTGTGGTGCACGTTTCAAACTTTAGAAAGGTCAAGCGCATTCAAGATGTGGTTGACATTTTTGCCAGGGTTCGCGCCGAGCTGCCCGCCCGACTCGTCCTGGTGGGAGACGGCCCCGAACGCACCCGAGCCGAAGAGGATATTGCGGCCCGCGGCCTCCAGGACGACGTGCGTTGGATGGGCAAGTCCACCGACGTGGAACGCATCCTGTCGATGTCTGATGTATTTCTGCTTCCGTCTGAATCTGAGTCCTTTGGGCTTGCAGCCCTCGAGGCTATGGCGTCCTATGTCCCCGTGGTGGCGACCCTCACGGGCGGAATTCCCGAGGTTATTGACCACGGTCAGAGCGGCTACCTCGAGCCAGTGGGTGATACCAAGGCGATGGCGCGGGACGTCCTCGACATTTTGACGACGCCCGGCAAGCGCGATGCCATGGGCCAGCTCGCCCGCGTTAAGGCAGAGCAGTTTGCCATGGCAGCGGTGGGAGCCCAGTACATCGAACTTTACCAGAGGTTACTCGATGAGCAAGCGCGGTGATTTTTCGTCCGGCCCCGCCGGTGACAACCCCTTTGCGGCGGCGTTAGCTTCAGCCCTTGAATCCAAGGGTATTGAGGTACCGCCGCCTTCGGCGGGCGGTTCCGCGCCGAACGACCCCGAACCTGGCCCCACGCCTAAGGGCACCCTTGAACTGCGCTTTGAGCGGCGCAACGGAAAACCCACCACCGTCGTGTTCACCGACCTCGTCGACCACGCCGACCCTGTCGCATGGGCCAGCGAGCTCAAAAAGCGCTGCAGTGTGGGCGGAAGCGCCGACGCTACGAGTATTCTGCTTCAGGGTGACGTTCGAAGCAAAGTCGAGGATTGGGCCAAGGCCAAAGGTTTAAAAACAAAACGAATCGGAGGATGATGCTGCAGCTTGACTCGACCCAGAACCCCAAAGTGCGCCAACTTGTGCGCTACCGCGACAAGTCGGCGCACCGCCGCAAAGACGGAGTCATCCTCATCGAGGGGGTGCGCGAGCTCGAACGAGCTGTGGCGGCTGGATGGACGCTCCGCCAAACGTTTTGGGAACCCGCAACCGCCCAGCTTCCCTCGTGGGCTGAAGGCCACGGCCAGCACTTTCGCTGCGCCTCGGCCGTCTACGACAAGCTCGTAGTGCGTGAGAATGGGGCAGGAGCCGTGGGCCTTGCCACCCTCCCGGCGCACCGCCTTGAGGACCTCGAGCTGCCCGAAAATCCCTGGATTGTGGTGCTTGACGGGCTCGAAAAGCCCGGCAACGTCGGAGCCATCTTGCGCACCGCCGACGCGGTAGGTGTCGATGCCGTCGTGTTTAGCAGTCTGGACTGCGATCCCTACAGTCCCCAGTCCGTGCGCAACTCTACCGGGGCACTCTTTAACCTTCAGCTTGCCGCGGCGCCCCGCGAAGAGGTACAGTCGTGGCTCCATTCGCGCGGAATCCCACCCTTTGCGCTTCACCTCGAGGGTGCCTTGCCGCATCATTCCGTGGATTGGACCAAGGCATCGGCCATGGTGCTTGGTCCCGAAGATCGAGGCCTTGAAGCATCTTGGGGTGCTTCACAGCGCGTCAAGATTCCGATGCGCGGAACCGTGGACTCCCTTAATGTGAGTGTTGCAGCGGCCGTCGTGTTCTATGAGGGCCTGCGCCAGCGGTCGTAGCCGTTTAGAAGGCCAGACCAAAGTTGGGTAAAAAAGGAAGCCCGATCCGAAGACCGGGCTTCACACCAAACCAATAAACCTAATTCACCGACGAATCGATTTCATAGATTCACGGCAAAGATAGGTGGATGTGCCGAAAATCATATCCCAATCGGGCGGCTGTTATGAAAATATTAAGTTTCGCGGGGATTTGCACGAAAATTGCTCACGCTCAGCGCAATGCGGCGGCAGTAGGGCTGTCGATACCCTTCATTTCACGCGGGTCGCCTGAGTACAGTAGGTGACCTCCGTCGGGTCCACCATCTGGACCCAATTCAATTAACCAATCTGAGGCGGCAAGAACATCGCGGTGGTGCTCAACCACCACCACAGTGTGGCCAAGGGCGATGAGTGCATCGAGCGAGGTTAACAGCTTCTGGACGTCGTCCATGTGCAGACCGGTCGTGGGTTCGTCAAACACAAAGAGCACTGGGTCTGCCGAGTGGCCACGCACTAAGAACGAAGCCAGCTTTACGCGCTGCGCTTCGCCGCCAGAAAGCGTGCTCGACGACTGCCCGAGCTGAATGTAGCCCAATCCAACGTCGGCGAGCGGACGGAGTTTGTCGGTAATTTTCTTTTGCTGGTGCGCGGTAAAAAACTCCATCGCCTCGTCTACCGTGAGCTCAAGAATGTCGCTGATGGACTTGCCCTGAAACTCGACCTCGAGCACTTCTGCCATAAATCGCTTGCCGTGGCACTGCTCGCACTTGAGGTGTACGTCGGCCATAAACTGCATCTCGACGGTGACGTATCCGTCGCCTTGGCATACAGGGCAGCGTCCGCCGTCGGTATTGAACGAGAAGTGCTTGGCGGCGTACCCGCGAAGCTGAGCGGACTTTTGACCCGCATAAAGGTTGCGTATGTCGTCGTAGGCCTTGAGGTAGGTCACCGGATTCGAACGCGACGACTTGCCCATGGGGTTTTGGTCGACGACCTCCACGGCGCTAATCCGCCGCCAGTCGCCAGTCAGCTCGTCAAAAGCGCCGGCGCGTCCGCCGTATTCGCCGAGTAGCTTTTGAAGTGCGGGCACGAGAATCGTTCGCACTAATGTCGTTTTGCCGGAACCGCTCACGCCGCAGACCGCCGTCAGTCGCTCGAGCGGAATCCGCACCGTCACATCCTTGAGGTTTTGGGCGCGAGCGCCGCGAAGCTCGATCCAGTGACGGGCTTCAGTACCGAGTGGAGTGCGTCCAACCTGCTTGCGCCCCGAGAGGTAGTCGCCGGTCAGGGTGGGGGCGAGGGCTAGGCCGCTTCCGGGACCTGCATACACCACTTCGCCACCGAGGCGACCAGCTCCAGGTCCGATGTCAATGACGGTGTCGGCGGCGCGCATAAATACGTCGTCGTGCTCGACCACAATAACCGTGTTGCCCGCATCGCGAAGTGCCTCTAGTACTCCCAAAAGTTGGTCGGCGTCGCGCGGATGCAGGCCTACCGAGGGCTCGTCCAAAATGTACATCGATCCGACCAGAGCGGCACTTAGGCTTGTTGCGAGGTGAATCCGCTGGGATTCGCCTCCGCTCAAGGTATTGGCAGGGCGGTTGAGGGTTAGGTAGTGCAGTCCGACGCGCTCCAAAATGTCAAGGCGGTGGCGCAGCTCCTGCAGCAGGCGTTCACCCACCTTGGTATCGTGGGCACTGAGTTCAAGCGCGTCAAACCACAGTTTGGCGTCGCGCACGCTCAGTTCAAGCACCTCGGCGAGGTTGCGGTCACCGACGTGGACGGCGAGGGCTTCGCGGCGCAGGCGTGATCCGCCGCAATCCGGGCAGGTCGTTTTGCCCCGGTAGCGTGCCTGCAGAACCCGGTACTGAATCTTGTACGAGCTTTCTTCGACCATCTTAAAAAAAGCGTCGATTCCGGCGAAGTGGGCGCAGCCCTTCCACAGCATTGCGTGGTGTTCGGCACTGAGCTGCTGCACGGGGCGGTGGATGGGGAATCCGGCCCGCTCGGCTCCGCGAAGCAGCTGGTCCTTCCATTCGCCGAGCTTTTCGCCGCGCCACGGGGCCACGGCATCTTCAAACA